>NZ_JBHVKW010000068.1:0-46826 GCF_042797905.1 Amycolatopsis sp. NPDC057786 | reverse complement strand
TGGCACACCCCAGCCGAAGCCCTCGAAGCACTACTCTCAGGCCAACAAACAATGCGTGTTGCAACCACCACGTGAATCCACCAGGCCTTCACGGATTTCCGGACCGGTACGGTGCCGCACGTGACCGAGCACCGCAAGCTGCCGAAGGGGCCGCACAACCTCAGCCGCGACGAGGTCGCCGGAACCCAGCGCGCCCGGCTGATCGACGCGGTATTGGAGAACACCGGCAAGCGCGGCTACGTCGCCACGACCGTCGGCCACATCACCGCGACGGCGGGCGTGTCCCGGACCTCGTTCTACGAACAGTTCACCGGCAAACAGGACGCGTTCCTCGCCGCCTACCGCGAGATCACCACCGAGTTCATCACCCAGGGCGTCGCCGTGGGCGCCGAGGCCGCGACCCCGCTGGCCGCCGTCGCCGCCTGCTGCGACTTCCTCGTCGATTACGTGCACCGGCGTCCCCTCGCCGTCCGCGCCGTCCTGCTGGAGATCTACGCACTCGGCGACGCAGGCCTCGAAGTACGGGAGAACACCTTGCGTGCCGGGGAAGCCGTCTTCGACCGGACTGCGAGATGGCTGCGTGCCACCGACCCCGCGCTGCCGTCACCGCCGCCGTTCACGGCGCGCACGGTCGTCGCCGCCACCATCGAACTGATCACCCAGGCCATTTGGATCGGCACCGAAGACGCGTACGGCCAGGCACGCGAAGCTGTCCGCTACACGTGGCTGCTCGGCTTGTTCGGACACCGGAGCGTCGACGCCTAGGGCGTACTTCATAGTGAGGGTGGGTGCGCCGCGAAAGCCACTTTCGGGACGTCTGATGTCCCGAAAGTGGCTTTCGCGACATGTGCACCGGGGCGCCGGCTTCGAGCGGGACGCGTCCTAGCGGGCGAGGCGCCGCCGCTCGAAGTCGACGATCAGCTTCGGGTACCGGCGCGGGAGCAGCCGGACGAGCCGGTCGACCAGTTTCGCGTCGTTCCCGACGAGCACGCGCGGTTTCCCGGCCTCGACCCCGTCGACGATGATGCGGGCGGCCTGATCCGCCGGCATCTTCAGCAGCTTTTCGTTGTACACGCGGACGCGTTCCCGCTGTTCGGCGGTGGGCTCGATACCGCGCGCCTCGGCTTCCTTCAACGCCGCCGAGGCGATACCGGTCTTGACCCCGCCGGGATGGACGACGGTCACCCGCACCGGATGCCCGCCCGCGATCATCTCGGTACGCAGCGCCTCGGTGAACCCGCGGACGCCGAACTTGCTGGCGCAGTAGGCGCTGAGCGTCGGCTGGGCCATGAAACCGTTGAGGCTGGAGATGTTCACGACGTGGCCGTCGCCGGAATCGATCAGATGCGGCAGGAAGGCCTTGGTGCCGTTGATGACGCCGAAGAGGTTGACCGCGAGTGTCCGGTCGTACAGCTCCCATTCGGCGTCGAGCACGGTCTGGCCGCCGCCCGCGATCCCCGCGTTGTTGTAGATCTGGTGCACCACACCGAACTGACCGGCGACCGCGGTCGCGTACGCCAGCACGGCCGCCCGATCGCTGACGTCCAGCGCGGCGCCCTGCACCTCCGCGCCCAGGGCCTTGACCTCGGCGACGGTCTCGGCCAGCCCGGTTTCGTCCACATCGGACACCGCGAGCCGGGCTCGGCGCCGCGCGAGTTCGAGGGCCAGCTGACGGCCGATCCCCGAACCGGCACCGGTGACGACGGCGACCTTGCCGCGCACGCCGCTCATCGCGTTTCCCCTGCCGGGTCGAGGGCCAGTTCGGCGGTGAGTTCGACGAGCCGATCGACCAGGTCTGGGGCGATGTGGTGCCCCATTCCGGGGATTTCGACGTAGCGGGCACCCCTGATGGCCTTGGCGGTCGCCCGCCCGCCGCTGTGGTGGACCATGCGGTCGGTGTCGCCGTGGACCACGACCGTCGGGCAGGCGATGCGGGCGAGTTCCGCGGTGCGGTCGCCGCTGGCCTGGATCGCGCCGATCTGGCGCGCGATACCGCTGCGGGCGCGCCGTCCCCCGGCCCGTTCCCACAGGCCCTCGGCCCAGGCCGTTTCGACGTCCTTGTCCAGTGGGAACGTGGCCGAGCCGAGGTGACCCATCAACGACAGGTGCCCGGCCACGGATTCCTCGACCGTCCGGGCGGGCCGCCTCGCCATGCGCACCAGCGTCGACTTCGCGGGCTGCCCGACGCGGCGATGCCCGGTCGTGGAGAAGATCGACGTCAGCGACAGGACCCGGCCGGGGTTCCGGGCGGCGACGGTCTGCGCGATCATGCCGCCCATCGACATGCCGACCAGATGCGTCTTCCCGACGCCGAGGTGGTCCAGCAGGCCGACGGTGTCCGCCGCCATGTCGCCAAGGTCGTAGGCGTCCGGCAGCGGCCGGGCCAGCAGTTGCCGGAGCTTGCCGGGATTCGGCGCCTTGATGCGATCCGAGCAGCCCGCGTCCCGGTTGTCGAACCGGATGACGCGGAAACCACGGCCGGTGAACCCCTCGATCATCGGCCGCGGCCACGACGTGAGATCCAGGCCGAGACCGGCGATCAGCACCAGCGGCACCCCGTCGGCCGGGCCGTCCTCGCGGTAGCAGATCCGGGGGCCGCCGGGCAGTTCGGCGAAACCGTCGGTCACGAGTTCACCGCTTCCCGGACCTCGACGCGGGAGAAGTGCAGCTCCGGATCGGTGATGTCGTCCGCGCGCAGCAGCTTGATGTCGGAGTGGTAACTCATCGACGTCAGCCACGGCATGCGGTCACCCTGACGCGGGAGCTGGTCGAGCGCGCGCTGGACGTACCCGGCGGCGAAGTCCAGGAACGGCTTCGTCGGCATGTCCGGGTCGGCGACGACGGGACGGCAGACGTCATAACCGTGGGCGTCCATATGCGCCAGCAGACGGCAGAAGTGCTCGCACAGCAGGCCGATCTTGAGCGTCCACGACGAGTTCGTGTAGCCGATCGCGAACGCGGCGTTCGGCACGTCCGAAAGCATCATTCCCTTGTACGCGACGGTTTCCGGCAGGATCACCGGTTTCCCGTCGACGCTGAGCTTCGCTCCGCCGAACACCTGGAGGTTCAGGCCGGTGGCGGTGACGATGATGTCCGCCTCCAGCTCACGCCCGGATTCGAGCAGGATCCCCTTCTCGGTGAAGGTCGCGATCTTGTCGGTGACGACGTCGGCCTTGCCCTTGCGGATGGCGGCGAACAGGTCCCCGCCGGGCACGGCGCACAGCCGCTGGTCCCACGGGTCGTACGGCGGGTTGAAGTGCTCGTCGACCGGATAGCCCTTGGGAAGCTGCTTCTTGTTGACGTAACGGATGAGCCCGCGAGCGGTCTTCGGGAACTTCTGGCAGAACTGCCAGACCGCCAGTCCCTTGCGGATGTTCTTGCGGCGGGTGAGCGCGTAGGCCCGCTCTTCGCCGAGGATCTTGCGCAGGCCGTTGGCGATCTTGTCCTCGCGCGGCACCGGCATGACGTAGGTCGGAGTGCGCTGCAGCATCGTCACGTGTGCCGCGGTGCCCGCCATCGCCGGGATCAGGGTGACCGCGGTGGCGCCGCTGCCGATCACGACGACACGTTTGCCCGCATAGTCGAGGTCCTCGGGCCAGTGCTGCGGGTGGACGATCGTGCCTGCGAACCGGTCCCTGCCCTCGAAACGCGGGGTGAAGCCCTCGTCGTAGCGGTAGTAGCCGCCGGCATTGAACAGCCAGCCCGCGCTGAGGCTCGTGCGCTCG
This sequence comes from Amycolatopsis sp. NPDC057786, assembly GCF_042797905.1. Taxonomy (NCBI): domain Bacteria; kingdom Bacillati; phylum Actinomycetota; class Actinomycetes; order Pseudonocardiales; family Pseudonocardiaceae; genus Amycolatopsis; species Amycolatopsis sp. NPDC057786. The sequence goes on along the minus strand of NZ_JBHVKW010000068.1, from coordinate 43,101 downwards.
CCCGTGTCGGCCCGCTCGATCTCGAGCAGCCAGCGGGCCTCATCGCTCGACCAGGCGGCCGAGAGCAGCTTGTGGTGATAGCGGATGCTGGGTTCGAGGCCGTTCTCGGCGACCGTCTCGCGCAGGTACGACAGGATCCGCGGCGCGTCGGCGATGGACTGCTTGTCCCGCCACGGCTTGAACTCGTAGCCGAAGGTGTGGAGATCGGAGTCCGACCGGATGCCCGGATAGCGGAACAGGTCCCAGGTGCCGCCGGACGTGCCGCGGGCCTCCAGGATGGCGAACGTCTTGCCAGGGTTCTCGGTCTTCAGGTAGCGCGCGGCCCCGATCCCGGAAATCCCGGCACCGATGATGACCACGTCGAGATGCTCGACGGGTGTGCTCGTCGTCATGCGGTACTCCAGCCTCGTCTCGGTTGCCTCCACGATGCGGGTCCACCGAGGAATTGCGCTAGCGCTATCTGCACCATCATGATGTATGGATGGTGCAAAGTGCCGCATCGCCGTGGCCGACCCTCTCGCCCGAGGCACGTGATCTCTTCCGGCGGGGCGCGGAGATCGTGCTGCATCCACGCGCCGAATGGATCGAGGAGCTGCACGAGGCCTCGCTCGGCGGGGGCAGTATGCGCGCGGTCGCCGAGGACCCCGTGCTCACCGAGGGGACCAAACGCGCCAATCTGGCGAATCTGCTGCACTGGGCGGCCGCCAACGTGCAGCGCCCCGGTGAGCGCGTCGCCGCCAACCTGAACCAGGAAGTGCTCGACGGCGCTCGTGACATGGTCCGCCGCGGCTTCGACTCCGGCGGCCTCGACGCCTACCGGCGGGCGCAGGGAGTGGCCTGGCGCCGGTGGATCGAGATCTGTTTCGACCTCACGTCGGATCCGGTCCTGCTCCGCGAACTGCTGGACGTCTCGTCGTTGTCGATCACCACGTTCATCGAGGACACCGTCGCCGCCGTGTCGGAACGGATGGCCGCCGAACGCTCGGAACTGACCCGCGGCGCCCACGCGGAACGGCGGGCCACGGTCACCCTGCTGCTGGAAGGCGCGCCCATCAGCCGCTCGCGGGCCGAGGCCCAGCTCGGCTACCCGCTCGCCGGACCGCATACGGCCGCGATCGTCTGGAGCGGCTCGGCGACCCCGTCGTCCCAGCAGCTCGAAACCGCCGCGGAAACGCTCATGCGGGCGAGTGGCGCCTCGCACCGGTTGACCGTCGTCGCCAGCGCCGCCGCCCTGTGGGTCTGGCTGCCCGGCCGGACCCCACCGCGCGCGGACCGGCTCGCCGAAGACCTAGCGCCGCATCCCGACGTCCGGGTGGCGCTGGGACGGCCCGGCGGCGGGATCGACGGGTTCCGCCGCAGCCATCTGGACGCCGCCGCCACCCAGCGGATGCTCGCCCGGCTCACCTCGCCGCAGCAGATCGCGCGGTACCAGGACATCCAGCTGCTCGCCCTGCTCACCGGCGATCCGGCGCAGGCGGGCGAATTCATCGCCGACACCCTCGGCGAACTGCGGCACGCCGACGCCGAGACCCGGGAGACCGTGCGGGCCTACGTACACGAACTCGGGAACACGACACGGACCGCGGAACGGCTCTACACCCATCGGAACACCGTCGTCCGGCGGCTGGCACGGGCCGACGAACTGCTCCCCCGGCCGCTGGCGGAGAACGCGGTGGACGTGGCCGTCGCACTGGAAACGTTGCGGTGGCTGGGAAGCGGCGCCTGACGTTCAGGACAGCGGAAGGTCGAAGTTCCGGAGCATGGCGCGTTGTTCGGCGGTCAGCTCGCCCTCGACCGTGATGGTGAACGGAGGAGTTTCCTTGCGGGAGCGGAGGAAGTTGCTCCAGGCGATGCCCAGATTCGCCAGCCCGGTCAGCGAGCCGATGGACATGCGGATGACCTCGAAGGTCCCCCTCTCCCCCGTGCTCCGCGAGCCCGCGAGGCTGATCGTCGCGGACCGCGTCACATCGGCGTCGTCGCGGAGCCGGCTGTAGAACTCGGTCAGCGCTTGTTCGTCGCCGGCGGCGTTGATCGTCAGCTCCACGGGGACCTCCCTCGACGCGCTATCCCTAGCAGTCGCGGCCTTGGCCCGAGGTGTAACAGGAATCGGCGCCGACGCGCGAAACGTCTAGATTGACGGCATGGTTTCCATCGCCGAGAAGGCCACCCGGCTGCAGGAATTGCACGCCGCCCCCGAACTGCTGCTCGTCGTCAACGTGTGGGACGCGATCACCGCGAAGGTCGTCGCCGAAACCCCAGGTACGCAGGCACTCGCCACCCCGAGCCACGGTATCGCCGCCGCCCGCGGCTACCCCGACGGCGAGGTCATCCCCCGCGACGAGATGATCGCCGAGGTCGCCCTGATCGTCCGGGTGGCGGGCGATCTGCCGGTCACCGCGGACCTGGAGGCGGGTTACGGCGACCCTGGCGGCACGGTCGCCCGCGCGATCGAGGCGGGCGCGGTCGGCTGCAACCTCGAAGACCAGATGAAGCCGCTGGACGAGTCGGTCAAGGCCGTCGAAGCCGCGGTCGCCGCCGCCCAGTCCGCCGGGATCGACTTCGTGCTCAACGCCCGCACCGACGCCTTCCTCCGGGCGGGCGACCGCGACCCCGATGAGGTGCTGGCCGACGCGATCGCCCGCGGCCGCGCGTACCTGGACGCCGGCGCATCGAACGTCTTCGTACCCGGCAAGCTCGACGAGACCCAGGTCGGCAGGCTGGTCGAAGCGCTGGGTGAGCGCAAGGTGAACCTGATCGGCGTGCCTGGCTCGATCCCGCTGGCCACCGCGCAGAAGCTCGGCGTCTCCCGGGTGTCCTACGGGCCGTTCAGCCAGAACGTCGCGCTCACCGCGCTGGCGAAGCTCGCCGAGGACGTCTACGCCGGCGGCGGCCTGCCCGCCGACATGCGCAAGCTGAACTGAGCGAGCCGGGGCCCGTCACAGTAGGGTCCCACGCATGGTGCGCGGAGTCGGCCGGACGGAAGGCATCCTGCTGGCCGGCTCCGTTCTCGTCGTGCTCGTGCTGACCGGAGTCCAGGCCAGGTCGCCCGGCACCTGGCTGCTGGAAGTCGTCTGGGTGCTGATCGGGCTGCCGCTGGTGGTGCTCCTGCGCAAACGTTTTCCCTTGACCCGGTTGCTGTGCTGGTTGCTGGTGCTGCACGCGATCGTGCTCTGTTACGGCGGGCAGTACACCTACGCGGAGACCCCGGCCGGGGAATGGGTGCAGGGGCTGATGGGCACCCAGCGGAACAACTACGACCGGTTCGCCCACGTCGTCCAGGGTTTCGTCCCGGCGATCGCCGTGCGCGAGGTGCTTCTGCGCCGGACCCCGCTGCGGCCCGGTGCCTGGGTCGCGTTCCTGACCGTCTGCGTCTGCGTGACGATCGCCGCCGGTTTCGAGTTCGTGGAATGGTTCAGCGCCATGGTCGCCGGTGCGGGCGCGGACGACTTCCTCGGCACACAGGGAGACGTCTGGGACACGCAGTGGGACATGTTCCTTTGCCTGTGCGGCGCGGTGCTCTCCCTGCTGATCTGGCGCAGGGTGCACGATCGGCAACTTTCGGGCGCGTAGGCCGCGTTTCACGAACCGCCTGTAATCCAGGTAACCAAGCAACGATCTCCTGTTCTGCGTGTCCGGCACGGCAGATACGGTCCTCGGCATGACTCTGCGAGCCGCGGCGGTGCGGCGGAAACCGGTCGCCGATCTGATCGCCGACAGTGATCACGGCACGCTGAAGCGATCACTCGGCCTCGGGCAGCTGACCATGCTCAGCATCGGCGCGACGCTGGGCAGCGGGATCTTCGTCGTACTCGGCGAAGCGGTCCCCGTGGCGGGCCCCGCGGTCGTCCTGTCGTTCGTGCTCGCCGGTATCACCGCGCTGTTCTCGGCACTCTCCTACGCCGAACTCGCCGGAATGATCCCGGTGTCCGGTTCGTCCTACTCCTACGCGTACGCCACGCTCGGCGAGCTGGTCGCCTGGGTCTGCGGCTGGTGCCTGGTGCTCGAGTACGGCGTCTCGGTGGCGTCGGTGGCCGTCGGCTGGGGGCAGTACCTCAACGAACTGCTGCGGCTGGCGTTCGGTTTCGCCATCCCCGACGCGTTCAGCCAGCCGCCGGGCTCGGGCGGGATCGTCAACGTCCCGGCCATCGTCGTCGTGCTGCTCGCCATGTTCCTGTTGCTGTCCGGTGCGAAGGAGAGCGCGCGGGCCAACGCGATCATGGTCGTGATCAAGGTCGGCACGCTGGTGCTGTTCTGCGCGATCGCGTTCTCGGCGGTGCGGGCGGCGAACTTCGCCCCGTTCCTGCCGCTCGGCCTTGCCGGACTCAGCGCCGGTGCCGCGAAACTCTTCTTCTCCTACATCGGTTTCGACGCGGCCTCCACCGCGGGCGAGGAGGCGAAGAACCCGCAGCGGGACCTGCCGAGGGCGATCCTGCTCTCGCTCGCGATCGTCACCGTGCTGTACTGCCTCGTCGCCGTCGCCGCGGTCGGCGCCCTGCCCTGGCAGGACTTCGACGGCCAGGAGGCCGCGCTCTCGCACGTGCTCGGCGCCGTGTCCGACAACCCGCTGTGGGCCGGGCTGCTCGCCGTCGGCGCGATCGTGGCGATCTCCAGCGTCGTGCTGACCGTCCTCTACGGACAGACGCGCATCCTGTTCTCGATGTCCCGCGACGGACTGGTGCCCGCCTCCCTGTCCAAAGTGGACCCGAAGACCGGCACGCCGAGGATCAACACCCTGGTGGTCTCCGGTTTCGTCGCGGCGCTGGCCGCGTTCATCCCGCTCGGGAAACTGGCCGACGCCACCAGTATCGGCACGCTGTTCGCCTTCGGGCTGGTGAACGTCGCCGTCCTGCTGCTGCGCAAGCGCCAACCGGAGGCACCGCGCTCGTTCCGCGTGCCGTTCTCCCCCGTCACGCCGATCCTCGGGGTGTTGTGCTGCGGCTACATGATGCTCAGCCTCGACGGCGAGACCTGGATCGTCTTCGCCGGCTGGATGGCGCTCGGCCTGCTCATCTACTTCGGTTACAGCATGCGCCGATCCCGGCTGGCCGTGGATTCGCCCGTTCGCCGCCATAATTCCTAGCCTGTCCAGCCGCAGTCCGGGCTCGATCATTGAATGACGGTGATCGGTAGGGGACACTTCCGTCCGACCCACGGAAAACCCTACCGTGAACCGAGGTCCTTATGCGCCGCTATGGCATTACCGTGCTGACCGCGTGCCTCGCCCTGTCCCTCACCCCATTCCCCGTCTCCGCTCAAGAGACGGCGACCGCCCGGGCACCCTTCTGTTATGAAGAACCCGTACAACCGAAAGCCGATGTCAGTGACATAAAGGCCGGTTTCCAGTCCACGAAGTGGTTGCAGACGATCCAAGCCGTGTACAAGCGGCGCTGGCCGAGCGGCGAAGCCCTCGCGATAGCCCAGGCCAAGGACAAGTACTTCAGCCAGTTCGTCAACAAGACCAGCTTCAACGCGCTCGCCGAGTCCCTCATGGTGGCGATCCACGAAGAGACCCACATGTGGGATCTGGATCCGTCGAGAACATCGTGGGACGTGTACGTCTCGGCGTGGATCGACGCTTCCCGCAAGGCGATGAAGGTCCCGATCCACGGCGGATTCCCCCGTCGCGAAATCCTGCCGCTGATCACGGACAGTCTCACGCGTTCGATGGACGACATCTACCTGCGGGACCAGCAGCAAGGGTCGTACCGGATGCAGGGGGTCATCGCGGAACTCAACGCCGGACTCATGGGATTGCCCGCGGCGACGGTCGTCGCGGAGTACATCCAGGGTGTCGGCGCGAGCAATTCGCGGGACATCGCGGCGACGAACATGCGCTACCTTCAGCTCTACCTTCGCGTCGCCAAGACGAAACATCCCGATTACTGGGCCAAGATCAAGGCACAGCCCGAATTGCGCGAATTCGTGCTCGTCGAATTCCTCCGGACCGCCTACTGGCTGGATCAGTCCGCGCCCCACGCCGCCAAACTCGGCAGTAAGGACGTGGCCGCGATCGTCGCCAAGAACTACGCCCCGGAGAACGTCGCGATCATCGAGGAGTTCACCGGAGCCAAGGTGAACACGGGCTCGGCCAGGAACTGCACGCTCTGACGCCGCGCACGGCTCGCCGGCGACGGACAAGGTCCGCCACCGGCGGGCCGTCCCGTCACGGCACGAAGACCGGCTGGTCCAGCACCCAGAGCCAGGATCCGTCCGGCTGACGGCGGGCGACCTCGATGGTCGCCTCACCGGTGGTCAGCGTGGACGCCGTGAGCGCGAGGTCGTCGCCCACCAGCGCCGGATGCTGCCTGCCCGGCAGGAGTTCCGGCGCGGCCGCGACGAACTCCTCGTACACCTTGCGGATCTCCGCGTGCCCTTTCGCGATGTTGCCCGGCGGGAACGCCAGCACGGCGTCCGGTTCGTACAACGCCACCAGTCCGTCGACATCGCCCGCGTTGCCCCGCTCGATGAAGAACCTGCCCAGATCGTTCGGCTCGGTGGCCACAGTCCTGCTTGTCATGGGGATGAGCCTCGCAGCGAATCACGACATCCTGTGTCGTGTATTCCGCTAAAGTTCCGGCCATGCGCGCCGACCGGCTGGTCTCACTGGTGTTGCTGTTGCGGCACCGCGGCCGCCTGTCCGCGACCACGCTCGCGCGCGAGCTGGAGGTCTCCACCCGCACCGTGTTGCGCGACATCGAGGCGCTGTCGGCGGCGGGTGTCCCGGTGTACGCCGAACGCGGCAGGCACGGCGGTTTCGGGCTGCTGCCCGGTTTCCGGACCGAACTCACCGGGCTGAACCACGACGAGGCGCTCGCGCTGCTGATCGCCGGATCGCGGCGCGGCGCGCAGGCTTTCGGCCTCGGCTCGGCGCTCGCGTCGGCCATGCTCAAGGTGGTCGACGCGCTGCCGGAAGGCCAGCGGGACACGGCGGCGGGCGCGGCCCGGCGCCTGCTCATCGACCCGGAGACCGACCTGCTCTCGCGCCGGGAGGTCACCGAGGAGGTGCCGGACGCCGTCGTCTCCGAGATCCGGCGCGCGGTGTTCGCGGGGCACAAACTGCGCATCCACTACGCGCCAGAGGGCCGGGCACCACAGTGGCGCACGGTGGATCCGATCGGCCTGGTCACCGTCCGGGACCGGGGATATCTGCTGGCCACGAGATCCGGTGAGGACCGCACCTACCGGCTGTCCCGGGTGCGGGCCGCCGAGGAACTCCCCGAACCCGCGCAACGCCCGGACCGGGTGGACCTGGACCGGACCTGGCAAGAACGCAGCACCCGTTTTCGGAGCGGCGGGGACCAGGTCGCCGTGTCGGTGCTGGTGTCTCCGGTGCGGCGGGACGAACTGGTGGGCACCGCGCTGGCCGTACTCGCGGAAGAAGTCACCGAGGACGGCAAGCTGCGCATGGAGGTGACCTTCCAGGACGCGCGCCACGCCGAATGGGCGTTGTGGCAGCTCGCCACGGACGCGGAAGCCGTTGCCCCTCCTTGGTTACGCGCTTCCCTGCGTGACCGGGCCGAGGCGATCACCGCCCGCTACGATGAGACCAAAGTCAAGTCGAGCCCGACGGCCGGGACGGGATAATCCGGCCATGACGAACGCCGCCCTGGAAAGGGCAGCCACGAGTTTCAAGGTGCTGCTGAAGGGTTACCGCGTCCGAGCAGGCCTCACGCAGGAGGAACTCGCCGAGGGGTCCGGGGTGAGCGTCCGCGCCATCAGCGACATGGAACGCGGGATCGCCAAGAGCCCGCAACGCCGGACGATCGAAGCGCTCGCCGCGCCACTGTCCTTGACCGACGAAGAGCTGACCGGCCTGCAGAAGGTCGCGCGGCAGGGCCGTGCCCCCGCACCGGCCGGGACCCCCGGTACACCCCTGATCGGCGTCCTGCCGGCGGACGTCGACGACCTCACCGGCCGCGAAAGCGATCTCGACGCGTTGCACGCCCTCGCCGCGGATCTGGGCGCCGGCCGCCGCAGGTCCGGGCGGGTCGCGATCGTCAGCGGACCTCCCGGGACCGGCAAAACCACCCTCGCGGTCCGGGTGGCGCACAATCTCGCCGAGGAGTTCCCCGACGGCAGGCTGTTCCTGAAGCTGCGCGGGATGTCCGCCGAGCACGCGAACCCGGCGGACATGCTGCATCTGCTCCTCCGCTCGCTGGGTGTCGAGGCCGTCCGCATCCCGGCCGATCCGGACGACCGGGTGAGCCTGTGCCGCTCCCTCCTGCAGGACCGGGCCACCCTGATCGTCCTGGACGACGCGGCCGACGAAGCCCAGGTCCGCCCGCTGCTGGTCGGCGGGCCGCGGTGTCTCACCCTGGTCACCAGCCGTCAGATGCTGGTGGGGCTGGAAGGCGCGAGCAGGCTCGCCCTCGACGTGTTCGGCGACGACGACGCGGTCGCCCTGCTGTCGGCCATCGTCGGGGCGGACAGGGTCGCTCGGGAGCGGCGGGAGGCGCTCGAACTGGTCGAACTGTGCGGGCGGCTGCCGCTGGCGTTGCGGATCGCGGGCAACCGGCTGGCGAGCCGTCCGACCTGGCCGCTGTCGCGTCTGGTGGATCAGCTCCGGGACCGCGGCAGGCGGCTGACCACGCTGACCGCCGGCGATCTCGACGTGCGCAGCGTGTTCGAACTGTCGTACCGCCAGCTCAGCCCGAACGCCGCCGCCGTGTTCCGGCGGCTGTCGCTCGTCCCGGCGGCGGATTTCTCGGTGGGGGCGGCGAGAACGCTCATCGAAGCGGCCGACGAGGACGACGCCGCCGTCTTCCTGGAGGAACTGACCGACGCGAGTCTGCTGCAACCGTCGGAGGAGAGCGGGCGTTACCAGTTCCACGACCTCCTGCGTGTCTTCGCGACCGAAAGACTGGCCCGCGAGGAGCCCGCTGACGTCGTCGAAGCGGCGGAAACCCGGCTGGCCTGCTGGCTGGTGCGCACCGCGACGGCGGCGGGCCGCTACTTCCACCCGACCGATGGGGTCAGCCCGCACCCGGCAGCGACGCCGTCGTTCGGCGACCACTCCGGAGCGGGCAGGTGGCTCGAGGTCGAGCTGAAGAACTGGCACGCCGCGGTCAAAAGCGTCGCCGCGCGCGGTGACCACCGGCCGGTGCTGGACCTGGCCGAATCCATGCACTGGTATTCGGAGATCGGCGGGACCGCGAGCATCTGGTACGACGTCTTCGAACTCGCCGTGAACGCGGCCATCGCGCTCGGCAGCGACCGGGAGGAGGCGGTCCACCGGAACTATCTGTCCTGGGTGCGGGCCTCGCTGTGCGATCAGGCGGCAGAGGCCGTCCGGATGGCCCAGCTGGCCTGGGACGCCGCGGTGAAGGCGGGCGACCGGCGCGAACAGGGCTGGGCACGGGTGTACCTGACGAGCGCGCATGCCAGCGAGACGTCGCCTGAACTTTTCGACGAGGCCGTGCGCCTGTTCGAAGAGGCGGACTATCCGCTCGGAGTCCATGTGGCACGGACGATGCGGGCCTCGTACTGGTACCGGGAGGGCCGGTTCGGCGAGGCCGCCGAAGAGTTCGACGCCTGCGTCCGCTACTTCGCGCCGGACCGCGGCGGCTCGCGCACTCCGGTGGACGACACCAATTACGCGTACGTGCTGCTGCGTTCGGCCCGGAACCTGGCCGCGCTCGACGCGGCCGATCGGGCGCTCACCCAGTGCGAGACGGCACTCGGCCTGTTCCGCCGTCACGGCGCGGCCATGGGCCAGGCCCGCGCGCTGCAGGAGACCGGACGGTTCATGCGGCGCCAGGGCGACCACGCGAACGCGCGCCGCCGTTTGTCCGAGGCCGAAGAGCTCTACGAACGTATCGGCCTGACGCAGGCGCGGATCGAGACGCTCAGAGAAAGAGCGGCGCTGTCCGAGGAGATGGGCGACGCGGCATCGGCCCGCGCGGACCGGGAACGCGCGATGGATCTCCGTGACCGGCTCGGTCGATCCGACGCGGGCAAACCGCAGTACGGTGCCGGCTCCTAGGTGACGTTGGTCCGATGGCACGGGCCGATCGCCGCAAGGCCGGTATCCCGCCGGCCTCGGCGTGCGCGGGGACGTCGCGGACAACGTCCCAGTCTGGGTCTGGTTGTCCGGGTGGCCACTGACAACCGGCACAAACCTAAGCCGGGGCGACGTTCGGGTCCTGCAGCCTTCCCGGCAGAACGGGCGGCGATTTCTGCCCGGTCGCTTCTGGTTGCTTCGCTGGTTCGGGAGTCGGCGAGGCAGCACATCATGGCAGGTAGTGAAGGGCTGAGTGTGGGCATGCCGAGGGGCCCGTCGCCGGTGTGGCCGACGGGCTCCTCGGGGGTTCAGCGGTGGTGCAGGGTGTTGCGGCGAGGTTGCCGGAGCGGATCTCGATATTGAGGCGGGATGAATTCCGGTAACCCGTCGGCCGCCATGCGGACTTCCCAGTCACCGTGGTGGATCAGCCGGTGGTGGAATCCGCACAGCAGCACGAGATTCCGGAGATCCGTCGGCCCGCCGTCTGCCCAGTGCACGATGTGGTGAGCGTGGCAATTCTTCGGTTTGCGATGGCAGCCGGGGAAGGCGCAGCCGCCGTCGCGGATGTTCAGCGCGCGGCGTTGGCCTGGGGTGACGAACCGGCGGAGTCGTCCGACGTCGAGGGGTTCTCCGGCGGCGCTCAGCACGACCGGCAGCATGAGGCAGTCGCAGGCGGCGAGGCGGGCTTCGCGGGCGGTCATTGTGCCGACGAAGTCGAGGCACGCGGTCCCGAGGCCGGACTTGAGTTCGTCGAGGCTGATGGTGACGTTCACCAGGGTGCGGTAGCCGCTGGTGCCGGGCTGGTCCGGGCAGGCGATCGCCAGGTCGAGGATGTCGACCCACGCGTCGCCCAGGCGCTCGCATTTCATCCGCAGATCCGCCTGCCCGAATTCATCGACGGGCCGCGGCTGGGCGTAGGCCTCCAGCGCGGCGGCGGTGCGAGCCCCGGTCTCGTCATCGAGCAACCCGGTCAGCTTCCAGAATCCGTCTTTCCGGCGCTCCAGGGTGATCTCCCGGCGCGGCTCCTTGGGTTCCGGATCCTTCGGCTCGTTCCCGTCCGGGTCCAGCAACCCGAGCAGATTCGCCTCAGCCTCCGCCAGCTGCCGGGGACCGGCGTCGCGGGCGAGATTCGCGAGGATCTTCTCCGCACTGGCCTGATCCTCAGCGGGGAGCTTCTTCAAGATCTCCAGGATCTGATCGATCCGCTCATCCCCGACCAAACCCTCGGCGGCAACCGCGGCGGTGGCGGGTGCGACAGGCGGGACTTCGGTGCCGTCCAACGCGCGGGTCGGGTTCAACGCGAGCGCCCGCTTCACCATCGGGCCTGCTTCACCGCGAGACAATCCGGCCACATCCGCGAACCACGCGGCCGTAGACCCGTAGCCGTACAAGTCTTTGACGCCCCGAGACTCGATCTCCGCCAGGAATCTCCCCAGCCCGGCGGTGGCCATCCGAATCACCCGCAAGGACTGCTGCACGCCATGGGCAAGCTCCAGCTTGCCAGCACGCCACAACTCCTGCGGCAACTCGGGAAGGAAGGTCTCGGACACCCCTCAATAATACCGCAAAACAATCGAACATGCGTTCGTAATTTTAAGCGACAAGCGAAAAGCAGAACAACACCGAAGGGTGAATCGGCCGCCGAGCGGAATCACCTAGCGCAAGGCGGCCGCCCCCCTTCGCAATTAGTCGACTAAATGCGAACCCGGCGGCCCATGCCTCCCCGGCGCGGCACTGCCGCTGTACTCGTTGAGACCGGCGACCAGCCCGGCCACATCGGGGACGTTCTCGAACCGGCGCCGGTGCACGTCGGCGATCTTCGCGCCGATCTCCGGATCGGGGTCGTCGGTGATGTCGTAGGACACGAACGTGTCGATCAGCGGAAGTCCGGCCCGGTCCATTTCGAGATGCGCTGGATGATTCATGTAGCGCTCGTAAGACGAGATGTCTTCGAGCACCGTGACGGCTCCATAATCGAATTCGCCGCCGAAGTCAGGGCCGACGACACGTGCTTTGACAACAGGAATGGCGTGGATGTGCTCACCCATCCGCGCGAGGCCCGCGGTCTTTTCCTCCTCGGTGACGTCCGCCTTGAGTGTGAACCGGATGCAGTGGTAGATCATCGGGCTTCCCCCTTTCACACGGACAGGAACTCGGCGGCGTGGTCGCGGGCGAAGTCGGTGACGTCGCGCGCGGGTTTTCCGGTCAGGTCGGCGACGGCCGTGTGCACTTCGGCGGCTTCGCCCCTGGCGTAGTGCGCGTAGTCCTCGATGAGACCGTCGATCTGCCATGGCGGGAGCAGCCCGGTGAGCGCCGCGGCGAACTGGTCGGCGGAGGTGTCGTGGAAGGCGACGTTCCGCCCCATGGCGGCTGAGAGCGCCTCCGCGATCTGGCCGTGGGTCACCGCACGCGGTCCGGTCAGCGTGTAGGTCCGGCCGGCGTGCCCCGTACCGGTCAGCACGGCCGCGGCGGCGTCCGCGATATCCCTGGTGTCTATGGCGCTGATGGCGGCGTCCCCGATGGGTGCGGCGAAGAAGCCCTGCGCGATGGTGCCGGCGAAAGCGAGCAGCGCCTGTAGATAGAGGTTGGGGCGCAGCACGGTGTACTCGATCCCGAGCGATCGGACGTGCGCCTCGACTTCCGCGTGCCAGCGCAGGAACCGCACCGGCGAGTCGGCGCGCGCCGCGTACTGCGAGAGCAGCACGAGCCGGTGCACACCGGCGTCGCGGGCGAGGTCGGCGAACCGGATCTGGAGCGAGGCGGCATCGGGAGCGGAGGGGCTGTTGAGGAACGCCGCGTCGACGCCTTTCAGCGCCGCGCGGACCGCTTCGGGATCCCGCAGGTCGGCGACGACGGTCTCGGCGCCGGGAACGGAACGAGCGGGGTCCCTGGTCATCGCGCGGACGGCGACGCCGCGGGCTCGCAGGGCGGGGATCAGGGCGGATCCGACGGTTCCGGTCGCACCGGTCACCACTACCGTGTCCATTGTGGATTGTCCTTTCTCGACAGAGTTCAACGACGGGTGGAGAAGAGTGACACCGCGAGGGCGATGACGACGAGCGCGGCTTCGCCGAGGAACGCGGTCGTGAACGAGATGTCCCCGTGTGTCCCCGCGGCGCCGATGGCGATTCCGGCGAGCGCGGCGAGCCCGACCGCGCCGCCCAGTTGCTGCGCGGCGTTCACCAGACCGCTGAGCAGGCCCGCCTCACCGTCCGCGCTGTCGCGGACCGCCATCGCGGTGGCGTTGACGGCGCCCAGCCCGAGCCCGGCACCGATCAGCAGGAACGCGCCCAGCAGGCTGGCCGAGAAGCCGCTGGTCGTCGGATCCCAGGCCAGCCAAAGGAATCCCGCGAGCAGGACGGCGAGGGCGGACGGCAGCGCGCGGGCGAGCCCGATCCGTTTCGCCAGTATCGGCGCGAGCACACTGCCCACGATGATCATGACGGCGAGCGGGAGCTGGGCCATACCGGTCGCCAGCGGGCTCATCCCGAGCACGTCCTGCTGGTACTGGGGCAGGAAGAAGAACAGGCTGGTCAGGGTGCCACCGATCAGCACCATCACCACGTTCGCGGTGACCACCGGCTTCCGGCGGAACACGCCCAGCGGGACCAGAGGACGCGAGGAACGCCGTTCGGCGAACACGAACGCGGCCAGGGAAACGACTCCCACCACGAGACCGGCGACCGTGCCGGGCGCGGTCCATCCGGTGTCGGACGCCGAGACCATGCCCAGCGCGAGCCCGGAGATCCCGAGGGTGATCGTGACGGCGCCCAGCGCGTCGAACCGGCCGGGCCTCCCCGGCACCGGCGGCACGGCGCGCCAGACGACGATCGCGCCGACGGCACCGAACGGCACCGGGGTCACGAACACCGCCTGCCAGCCGAGCAGTTCGGTCAGGGTCCCGCCGAGGAAGACGCCGACGAGACTGCCCGCTCCCGCGACCGCGCCCCAGATCCCCATCGCACGGGTGCGTTCCGCGGGCGACGAGTAGAGGCCGAGGACGAGCGAGAGCGCGGCGGGCATCAGGACCGCCGCCCCGATTCCCTGCCCGATCCGCCCGGCGATCAGCGGCCCGCCGCTGGTGGCCAGCGCGCAGAAGGCCGACGCCGCGAGGTAGACGGCCATTCCGGCCAGGAACACCTTCCTGGCCCCGAGCACGTCGGCGAGGCGGCCGCCGAGCAGCAGCAGGCCCGCGAACGTCACCAGGTAGCTGTCCACGACCACCGTGAGTTCGGCGGCGGTGAGCGCCAGGCCCTGCCGGATCGTGGACCCGGCGAGGTTCACCATCGCGGCGTCGAGGATGACCAGGAACATGGCGCTCGCCAGGCCGAGCATCGCCACTCCGCGTGAGGCCCGTTTCGTCGCTCGTACTGTCATGCCGCCACGATCGCGCGGGCACCGGTCCGCTCGCGTCGGCGACAATCACCTACTTCGCCCTCGCTAGGGTTCAGACCATGCCCACGACGTCCCCCCGCTCGCTCGTCGGCAGACGAGACGAGATCGATCGCCTCCTCGCCATGGTCCACGCGGCGGGCCGGGGCGAGGGCGGGGTGCTCGTCCTCCGTGGCGAACCGGGTATCGGCAAGAGTGCCCTGCTGGACCACGTCGAACGAGCGACGGCGGACGAGTTTCAGCTCATTCGCGCGTCCGGGTCGGAATTCGAGGGTGAACTGCCGTTCGCGGCACTGCATCAGCTGTGTGTTCCGGTGCTGGCGCACCTCGACACGCTGTCGGCCCCTTACCGCGAATCCCTCCTCGTCGCTTTCGGCCTCGCCGACGGGGCGCCGGATCCGTTCCGGGTCGGTCTCGCCGCGCTCGAACTGCTGGCGACCGCCGCGGGGACGCGTCCGGTGCTGTGCGTGGTCGACGACGCGCACTGGCTGGACACCGCGTCGGCGAGGGCCTTGACGTTCCTGGTGAGGCGGATCGCGGCCGAGCCGATCGCGATGGTGTTCGCCGCGCGTGACCAGGACCCGGTTCGCGGGCTGGACGAGTTGCCAGGGCTGACCGTCGGCGGTCTGAGCGATACGCACGCGCGGGCCTTGCTGGCCGGGGAAAAGACCGTGACGCTGGACGAACGCGTGCGTGATCGCCTGCTCGCCGAGGCACGCGGCAACCCGCTCGCGCTCATCGAACTGCCGAAGGCGGGTGGTTTCGCGCCACCCGCGCCGTCGCCGATCGCGAGCCGGATCGAGCGGAGTTTCCGGGCGAGGATGGCGGAGCTGCCGGTCGATGCCCGGCGGCTGCTGACCCTCGCGAGCGCCGATCCCACCGGCGATCCCACCCTGCTGTGGGCGGCCGCGCGGCGGCTGGACATCGACGTGCCCGCCGCGAGCGCCGCGGCCGAGGCGTCCGGGCTGATCCGGTTCGACACGCGGGCGCGCTTCTGCCATCCGCTGGCGCGCTCGGCGGCGTATCGCGCGGCGGAACCGGAGCAGCGCCACACGGCTCATCGAGCGCTGGCCGAAGTCACTGACCCGGGAACCGCCGGAGACCGGCGGGCCTGGCATCGAGCCCAGGCCACCACCGGTCCGGACGAACAGGTCGCGGCGGAGCTGGAATTGTCGGCGTCGCGTGCGCAGGCACGCGGAGGGGTGGCGGCCGCGGCGGCGTTCCTCGAACGTGCGGCGGCGCTTTCCCTCGACCCGGTCAAACAGACCGAGCGCACCCTCGCGGCCGCGCGGACCACACTGGAGGCGGGCGCGACGGACGCGGCGGCGGAACTGCTGGCCAGCGTCGACACCGAGACCTTGGATATCCCCCAGCACGCCTCGGTCGACCTGCTTCGCGGGCAGATCGCCTTCGTCCAAGGCGCGGAGGGGGCCGTCCGCGGGCCGGAACTCATCCTGCGGGCGGCGGAGCGGCTCGCCGCCGTCGATCCGGAGCGGTCACGCGAGTTCTTCGTCGCGGCACTGGAAATGGGGCTCGTGGTCGGGCGCGCCGCGGGAGTGCTGGACCGGGTTCTCGACGCGGCCCGCTCGGCGCCTCCCGTCTCAGGACCGCCGGATCTCCTCGACGCGCTGGTGCGATTGACCACCGAGGGACACCATGCCGGTGTGCCGGCGCTTCGCCGGGTGCTCACCGGCGACGACGACGGCTGGACCAGGACACCGGCGCTGGCCACCGTGCTCGCGGGCGAACTGTGGGACATCGACCTGCACGCGACGATCGTCGACTGGCTGGTGCGGGCGGGCCGGGACTCCGGATCGCCGATGACCATCCGGCTCGGCCTGTCCCAGGTCGCGCTGCACGCGGTGCTCACCGGGAACTTCGGGCGGGCGATGGCCGCGATCGCCGAAGAGGAGGCGATCGCGGACGCCGTCGGCGATCCGCCGCAGCTGTACCCGCGCGTGCACTTGGCGGCGATGCGCGGACGCCGCCGGGAAGTGCTCGACCTGTTCGCCGAGGCGACGACCCGCGGCAACGGGCAGCTGACCGCGAACGCCCATTGGGCGACGGCCGTGCTGTACAACGGCCTCGCCGACTATCCGGCCGCGCTGGACGCGGCGACCAGGGCCGTGGCGAGCGGCGACCTCTTCCTCGCCGGTATCGCGCTGCCCGAACTCGTGGAAGCCGCGGTGCGGTGCGGGAAGGACTCCGTCGCCCGGTCGGCGCTGGACGACTTGGCCGCCCGCACCGAACCCGCGGGAACCGCGTTCGCCCTCGGCATCGTGGCGGGCGCGCGGGCCATGGTCAGCGACGCGGAACCCGACCACCTCGACGCACTCCGCCAGCTGGCGGACGGCCCGCTCACGGTGCACCTCGCGCGGGCGCGGCTGCGGTACGGCGAGTGGCTGCGCCGCGCGGGCCGCCGCCGCGAGGCACGCGAACAGCTGCGCACCGCGCACGAACAGCTGTCGGAGATCGGGCTGGAGGCGTTCACCCGGCGGGCGGCCGACGAGCTGCGCGCGACCGGGGAGGTCGCGCGCAGCCGCTCCGGGCATTCCTACGACCACCTGACCATGCAGGAGACGCATATCGCGCGCCAGGTCGCGGCGGGCGCGACCTCGAAGGAGGTGGCCACCCGCCTGTTCCTCAGCCCCCGCACGGTGGACGCCCACCTCCGCAACATCTTCCGCAAGCTCGGCATCACCTCGCGCAGGCAGCTGAGGGACATGCCCGATCTCCGTGACCCGGAGCTCAGCTCTTGACCGGATACGCCAGTGACTCGCCGTTTTCGCCCGCCGCGATGCCGGCGTACTCGCTCACGAGCGCCGGGACGAGCCCGACGTCGTCGGTGGCCAGATCCTTGCCCGTCCTGGCGTCCAGCACGATCGGCTGACCACCGCCGGTCTTGCCGTAGACGGCGCCGTGCCAGGCGAGCGTGATGCTGGGAGCCACCCGGTTGGCCGCCTTGTCCGGCAGGGTCCAGAGCGGGGCCGCGGTCGCGGCGTCGTAGCCGGTGAGCACACCACCGGCGTCGCAGATGAGCACCGATCGCTCGTCGTGGCGGCAGGTTCCGTACGAGCTGGGGCCGAACTGGTCCTCGCCGTCGACCTTGCGCCTTTCCGCGCCGGTGGCCGGATCGAGGAACAGGAGCGACGAATCCCCGCTGCCGTAGTCGGTCCTGGTGAGCACGACCAGCGCCGGATCGGCGGCGACCAGGACGACCGAGGACGATCGCGCGGCGCCGGCCCATTTCTGCCCGCCGGTGGCCAGGTCGAGCGCGGTCGCCTGGACCATCGAGGAGTTCTCGGCGACGTTGAAGTCGGCGCCGACGACGACGTCGCCGTGCACGCTGCCCGCTTCGTAATCCTTGCGCTCCCACAGGGTCTTCCCGCTTGCCGGGTCGAGCGCGACCGTGACGTGGTCGTCCGAGCGGCCGTAGCGGGCGATGACGGCCTTGTCCGTGATGGCGACGACCTGGGTGACGGCGTTGCTCGCGTCGGCGTACTGGTCGTCGGAAACCTTGGTCTCGGCCTGCCAGACCTTGGTGCCCTTCTCCCGATCCGCCGCGATCACCGACAGCGCGACGTAGCCGGGCGTGGTGCCCTTTTCCGGGATGACGACCGGGACCGCGGCGACGACGAGCCGGTCGCCGACCGCGGGCGGCCGTGGCCCGGTGGTGTTGACGAACGGCCCGCTCTGGTTGTACGGGTCACCGGGCGTGCGCTCGAACGGGACGGTCCATTTCTGTTGTCCCGTCAGCACATCCACCACGTTCAACGCGGTGGGCGTGACGATGTAGCCGGTGCGATCGCGCAGTGTCATGAACAGCGAAGTGACATGGCCCGCCACGTTGGACCGCACCGCGCCCGAGGGAAGCCCGACGGGCGCGCTCTTGTCGAACGACCGGGGTGGATCGGCGGTCTTCGCCTCCGGTGTGGCGGACGCGGGCGGCTGCCCGCCGGTCGCGGGGCCGTTCGGAGCCGGGGCCGGGTCGTCGGTTCCGCAGCCCGACGCCGTGAGCACGGCCCCCAGACAGGCCACGAAGACCAGAAATCGCCGCATATGCGCACCTTCCTGCTCGATTCTCCGCTCCGATCGGAGCCACGGCAGGACGTTAGCCGAACTCGCACCCCTTGTGTGGCACTTTGCTCTAAAGTGTCACTATCAGCTGGTCACAGCGTCGTGTCGAGCCAGTGGCAGCCGCCCACGTCCGGTCCTCCGCCTTCCGCGAACGGAAGACGGAGGTTCCGTTCACGGCTCAGACCGGGATGTCCCCCGCCGTCCCCCACTGGGTGGTGAACAGGCCGAGTCCATACCAGGTCCCGTTCGACGGCCGCCACACCACGAAGTCCGCCCGCGGGTCACCACCGAAAGTGCCCGCCATGGGCACGTCACCGGCCACACCCCATTGCTGGGTCGCGATACCGAGCACGTACCAGACGCCGTTGCCCGGCCGCCAAACGGCGAAATCGGCACGCCCGTCCGCGTTGAAATCACCGGCGACCGGAATGTCGCCCGCGACACCCCATTGCTGGTTCGCGATTCCCCGTACGTACCAGACACCGTCGCTCGGGCGCCAAACCGTGAAGTCGGCGCGCCCGTCGGCGTTGAAATCACCGGCGACCGGAACGTCACCGGCGACCCCCCATTGCACCGTGGCGATACCGAGCACGTACCAGGTGCCATTACTCGGCCGCCACACCGCGAAATCGGAGCGGCCGTCACCATTGAAATCGCCGGTCAGGGGAACGTCGCCGGACACGCCCCACTGCTGGGTCACCACCGCGCCGGTGCTGCTCTGGATGATGTACCAAATACCGTTGCTCGGCCGCCACACGGCGAAGTCGGCCCGATGGTCGCCGTCATAGTCCGCGGCGACCGGCACGTCGCCCGAGACACCCCACTGCTGGGTCACGACACTGCCGTTGCTGCTGCGGATCACATACCAGACACCGTTACCCGGACGCCAAACCGCCTTGTCGGCGAACCCGTCGCCGTCGAAATCCGCGGCGGGTTTCTGAGACGACGGCGAGGCGGCGATACCGATATCGTCCGCGCCCGCGGCCGGTGGCATTACGAGCAGGCCCGCGAGCAGACCCGCCAATGCCGTACCCAGCCCAATGGATCTTCGCATTTTGCCGGAACCTCTTTCCGTTCGGTGGACGTACTCTTCCCAGCCCGCGCTTTTTGACCGAAGATACGGACCGGGGCAGTTCCAGCCTGACACCGGCGGCATGGCCGTGTCAGCAAGGATTCCGTCCAGCGGACCGCGCGAGGGGATTATCAGTGGAGACCAAGAGAAGAGCCAGAAGCGTCCTCGAAGGCGCCTTCACCCTATTGGATGCCTTGGTGCGGCATCAAGGTGAAGCAGGATTGACCCAGCTGGCCAATTCCTGTTCGATACCGAAATCGACGGCATACCGATTACTCGAGCAATTGACCGCACTGGAGGTTGTCCAGCGCGACGAAAACCGCTATCGCGTCGGCGCGCAGGCATTCCGGCTCGGCCAATCGTGGCAGCCCTATCCGCGGCTGCTTGACCTCGCGCGCGGCGAACTCCGCCGTCTCGCCGCGGCCACCCGGGCGAGTTCGGTACTCGCCGTACCCTGCGACGGCCGCATCCTGATCGCCGCCGCCAGCCTCACCCGGCCGGAAGACGGCGTCCTTCTCCGGCCCGGATCGACCGTGCCCCAGCGCACCGGCCGCATCTGCCCCACCTGGCAAGCGCAACACGAACTCGTCGCCGTCGAAGCGTCCGTCAGGCTGCCGACCGGCCGGACGGTCGGCTCGATCGCGACCGTGCTCACGCTGCCCCAGTCACCCGCCACGATGTCCGACACCGTCGCCCGCGCCGCCCGTACCCTCGGCGCGGCGCTGGCGAGCTGAGCGACGTGCGCGGTCTCGCGCTACGGTCCCTCCGTGACACCTGCCGATGCCCGCGGAGGCCTTCGACGTGTACGACCATGAACGTCTCCGGTAGGAACGGATACGTGGCAGGGGACGATCTACCGGGCTGGCTGCACGGGTGGTGCGTGGATCACCTGGGAGACGAGCCGGTCGCCGTGCTGTTCGAGGCACGGTCGATGTCGGCGGTGTTCGGGCTGCGGTTGGCCACCGGGCGCGAAGTCGTGGTAAAGGCGCGGGAAGACGACGGCCGCGCCGCGCCGTGTGTCGCCGCGCAGGCCCACTTGGCCGATCGGGGGTTTCCGTGCGCCCGGCCGATCACGTCCGTGACGGGCGTGGGGACGTTGGCCGTGCACGCCGAGGAATCCAGGCCCGGCGGTGAACTGCTGCGCGGTGACTCACCGGACGTCGCCGCGCGCTACGCGGCGGTGTTCGCGCGGCTGATGACCGGACTGGCCGACGTCACCGTCTCGCCACCACTACCGAATCCCCGCTGGATACGGTGGGACCACACGGATCCCGGGTTGTGGCCGTCCATCGACGACCTCGATCGGCGGGATCAGGACACCGTGCCCGCGTACGTCGTCGAAGCGGCCGGACGGATCCGCGAACGGCTGCTCGCCACCGGACTGCCCCGCGTGCTCGGCCACGCCGACTTCGAAGCGCAGAATCTCCGCTGGCGCGACGGCCGCATCTGGGCCGTGCACGACTGGGACAGCCTGGCGTGGCAGCCGGAGGCGGCGCTGGTGGGAGCGGCGAGCGCGGTCTTTCCCAAGACCGGGCCCGCCTTGCTTCCGCCGATCGCCGGCTCCGAGGCGTTTTTGGCGGTCTATCAAGACATCCGGGGCCGCCGGTTCACCACCGAGGAGCAGAAGGTCGCCTGGGCGGCGAGCCTGTGGCCGGCGGCGCACGACGTCCGCTGGGAAGCGCTGCACGGCGCTCCCCCGGGTCCGTGGGACGTCGTCCGCGCGCAGATGGCCGAACGCCTGCGCCGCGCGAACGCCTGAGAGGAGGTCGGCGCTCAGTGCTTCGGCACCTTGCCGATGGCGGCGGTCGCCAGCGCGGTCACCCCGTCCTTGACCGGCGCGCCGTCGGTCTGGTTGGTGTAGTCGACGTGGTACACGATGTTGCGATACCGGGCGGTGACCGCCACCGCGTGGCCGCGTTTCCCGTGCTCGACGAGCAGCGCCTCGTCCGCGCCCGGCACGTTCACCGCGACCCCGTTCCGGACCCGGCGTTTCAGGTGTTCCGTCGCGGCGTCCACGCCGGATTTCGTGCGGGTGGCGTGGTAGACGTAGCTGGTGACGATCACGTGCGCCGCCCGGACCTTGTCCTTGATGAAGGTCTTGGTGTTGTTCCAGACGCACTGCCCCTGCGCCAGGGAATCCGAGGTCGAGTTGTTCGATCCCGCCTCGAAATCCGTCCGGCCGGGGATGTAGCGGGCCACCTCGCTCTTGTCGAAGACGGCGCAACCGATCGGCGCCTTCGCCACGTCCTGCGAGGCGTCCACGGGCGGTGGCGCGTCGGAATCGCCTTCCCTGATGAAGAACCAGTAGCCGCCGAAGGCCAGCCCGAGCACCATGACGGTGCCCAGCGCCAGCAGCACGATCAGCAGCCCGGTCTTCTTCTTGCGAGGTGGCTGCTGGTGGTACTGCCACCCCGGTTGCGGCATGGGATACGACCCTGGCGGACCGGGCTGGCTCATCGAACTCCCTCGGGCGTCTTTCCTCGAAGCGGCGCCGCGGGCATCCGGTCCCCTCGACACCGAATGCCCGCGGCGCCCCCTGCTCCGGTGACGCTAGGCCGATCGCGGCTCCCGGGGTGTCAGGTGAACGCCTTACATCGAAGCCTCGTTGAGCTCGGCTAGCGTGATGACACCGTCGTCGAGTGCCCTGGTGACGAGCTGGCTCTTGGTGCGGGCCTCGCGTCCCACGTTCGAGTACTTCACGCGCACCCTGGCGATATGCGTGTCGACGGTCTTGACCGTGATGTGGAGTTTCGCGGCGACGAGTTCCTTGGAGGAGGCGGCGAACCATGCCCGCAGTACCTCGATCTCCCGTGGGGACAGGCGTGGCCTGCCAGGGGAGTCGTCCGCGGCGAGCGCGCCGGACAGGGACGGCGCCGTGTACGTCTGCCCGACGGCGACGGCCCTGATCGCGGGGACGAGGTGCTCAGGCCCTTCCCGTTTGGTCAGATACGCGAGCGCGCCGAGATCGATGCATTTGATCGCGGTGGCGTTGTCCGCGTGCTGGGAGTACACGACCACGCGGCGGCCGCTCTCGACCAGGCGGCGGAGTTCCCCGAAATCCGGTTTGCGGGGCACCAGTTCGAGATCGAAGATCACCACGTCGGCGGCGGCGCCGGGGCCGGTCCACACGTCGGAGAGGCGGGCTCCGGCGTCGACGAGACCGATCGGCGGGGCCGCCTGTTCACACCAGTACCGCACTCCCGCCGCGATCGCCGCGTGATCGTCCACGATCACCGCCGTGATCAGCTCTCCGCCGGCTGCCATTGGGCCTCCATCCAGACTGTTCCGTCACCGTCGAAGATCTCGATCCGCACATCAGGTGTCCTCGGCGTGGCCGCGATCGGCTCGGCGCAGTCCGCGACCACGTTGACCGACACCGTTCCGGGGCTTCCGACCACGGTGACCCGCGCCCAGGATCCGGCCGTCGCCAGCGCGGTGAGCGCGGCGTCGGTGAGGTCCCGCCGGACGGCCACGGGTGGCACGGGCCAGTGGCCGCGCACGTCCAGGTCGACCTCGACGCCTTTGCGGTCGGCGATGTCCGCGCAATGTCTCAGCTCGTGCAGCAGCGGGTTCTCCACCGCGTCGGTTTCGGCGAACAGCCTGCGCATCCGGGCCGCTTCGATCGCGCATTCACGCTGTACCAAGGGATCCGAGGGCGCGAGCGAACCGTCCGCCAGCCCCGTCAGCAACGGCACGGTCGTGTCGGCGAGCTCGGCGAGCCGCTGCTTGCGACGGTTGTGCGCGCCTGCCGCGACGGCCTCCGCGGTGCGCAAACGTTCCAGTTCCCGGGTGGCCTCGGCCGCCCGCGCGCCGATCCGGCCCAGCACGGCCGCGACCACGGCGACGCACAGCGGAAGACCGATCACCGTCACCGAACCGGTGACGAACCGGGCCAGCAGGCCCCGGCTCACGTCCTGGAACAGCACCAGGTTCGCCAAGGCGAGCGACTCGTGGGCCAGCAGGAAGGCCAGCATCGTCCGCAAAGGACGGTCGAGCAGGACGACGACGCCGACCCAGTTGGCCGCGCCGAACATCCAGTCCACTGTGGACGCCGTCTTGCCGTCCGGCAAGGTCAGGTACGCCAGCGCGGACGCGGCCAGCACGACCGCGACGGCAGGCCACCGCGCCACTCCCCACGGCCGCCGCCGGACGACCAGCACCACTTCGACGGCCAGTACCGCGGTCAGCGCGGCCAACGCGGCGAACTGGACCGCGGGGAGTTCGTGGGATTTCAGGCCCCGCACCAGATTGCTCGTCCCGAGCACGTCCACGGTGAGGATCGCGACGAGCAGCGCGGCGATCCGCAGGCCGCGCCTCAGCTGGTCCTGGGTCGCTTCGCCGCCGCTCATGCCGCCCACTTCAGCCGGACCACGGTGCCCGCCCCTTCGGCGGAGGTGATCGTCGCCGTGCCACCGACCCGGTTCATCCTGCCGTGCACGGATTCCCGCAGCCCGCGTCGCGCCGTCCCCCGCTCGCCGACGGCGAATCCCTTGCCCTCGTCGGAAATCTCGACCGAGACCGCCCGCGCGTCGCCGCGCAACCGGACTCGTCCCCGATCCGTCCCGGCATGGCGGCGCACGTTGTTGAGCGCTTCCCGGACGGCGCCGGCGATCGCACCCGCCACCTCGGACGGCAGCGGCAGCAGCGGCGGCGCGTCGAGCTCGACGGTCAGATGACCGGCGCCGAGGTCCGCGCGGAGCAGCTCGACGAGGTCGGCCTCCGCCG
Organism: Amycolatopsis sp. NPDC057786; assembly: GCF_042797905.1. NCBI lineage: Bacteria > Bacillati > Actinomycetota > Actinomycetes > Pseudonocardiales > Pseudonocardiaceae > Amycolatopsis > Amycolatopsis sp. NPDC057786. The sequence goes on along the minus strand of NZ_JBHVKW010000068.1, from coordinate 18,835 downwards.
ATGTCCGCCCGTCGCCGAGGAAACGCAACCGGGCCAGGTCGCGACGCGCCTGCGGGGCCAGCCACTCCGCGTCCGGGGGCACCTGCCCGAGGCCGACCATCAGCAGGGTGGTGGCCGCCGTGTCGTGCAGCGAGTTCGCCAGCTCACGTTCCTCGGCGCGGACCGCTTCCGCCACGGCGGCCTCTCGGCGCGCCTGCTCGGCCTCGGCCGCCGTGCGATCGGCGCGTTCGGCGGCGCGGGTGACGAGCACCCAGGCCACCCTGGACATCGCGGCCATCGCCGGCACCCACACCTGTGACGCGCTCAGGTTGAGCCCCGCGGCGGCGAAGACGACGAGCATCCCGCCACCGGCGATCAGCGCCGCGAGGGCACCGGTCAGCAGCGGGGTGTGCCATTGCCAGGTCACGCACGCGAAGACGACCAGGAGCCGGAGCCAGCCCGTGTTGCCGTCCGCCTCGGCGTCGGTCCAGAAGACGGTGAGACACAAACCCAGCAGCACCGCCACGTCCACGGCGATCGGGGCCCGCCGCAGCCACCATCCCTGCGCACAGGTCCAGACCACGGCGACGGCGACCACCACGGCCGTGGCCGCGAACTCGGCGGGCGAGGTCCTGAGCAGGCCGATCGCCGCTATGGGCGGCAAAGTCGCGACCCGCACGACGACGGCGTACCGGTGTCCGAAACCGGTCAGCAACCGTCCGGCCTCCCCCGCCACCCGACACCTCGCCAACCGTCGAACCCGGCAAACCTCGCGCGGGTGACCATACCGGCAGCCGAGGCCGGGTGGTGCCGATTCCGGATGACCAGCGCGTGGGCTCAGTGCTCGCCGGGGGTGATCAGTCCGGTCTCGTAGGCGATCGCGACGAGCCGCGCGCGGTCACGGGCGCCGAGCTTGCCGAGCAGGCGGCCGACGTGGGTGCGCGCGGTGGCCGGGCTCATGTGCAGGCTGCGCCCGATCTCGGCGTTCGACTGGCCCGCCCCGACCTTGGCGAGGACCTCGCGTTCCCGCGCGGTGAGCGTGTCGAGCGGCTCGGCCGAGCCTGGCTTCGGGCTCGCCGCCGCGGCCCGCATCACCCGGCGCGTCACGGAAGGGGAGAGCAGGGCGTCGCCGCGGGCGACGGTCCGCACGGCTCCGCGCAGGTCGTCCGGGCTAGTGTCCTTCAGCAGGAACCCGGCCGCGCCCGCCCTGATCGCGTCGAGGATGTGTTCGTCGGTGTCGAAGGTGGTGAGCACGACGACCCGCACCTGCCGCAGCTCCGGGTACGCGACGATCCGGCGGGTCGCCGCGATGCCGTCTTCGCCCGGCATCCGGATGTCCATCAGCACGACGTCGGGACGCTCCCGCGCGACGAGCACGACCCCTCCGGCAGCGTCGCCCGCTTCTCCGACGACGGTGATGTCGTCGGCACGTTCCAGCAGGGACCGGAGCCCTTCCCGGACCAGCGGCTGGTCGTCCACGAGCGCCACGCGGATCACGCGCGTCCTCGCACGGGGATCCTGGCCTGGACCACGAACGATTCGCCGGGCCGGGACCGGACGTCCAAGTCGCCGCCGAGCAGGACCAGCCGCTCACGCATGCCGGCGATACCCCAGCCCGCCGAGGCACCGTCGGGCGCTTCGCTGCCGCGGCCGTTGTCGGTCACGCTGATCCCCACGGAGTCCTTGTCGTAGTCCAGTTCGATGAGCACGGTACTGGCATCGGCGTGCCTCAGCACATTGCTCAGTGCCTCCTGGATCATCCGGTAGGCGGTCACGTCCGCGATCGCGGGCAGCGAGACCGGTGTGCCGGTGGTGCGCACTCGTACCTCGAGTCCGGCGCCGGTGGCGGTGCCGACGAGGACGTCCAACCGGTCGAGCCCGGGCGCCGGGGATTCCTGGGCCCCCTCGGGTGCGCGCAGGGCGTGCAGCGTCGCCCGCAGCTCCTCGCCCACGTTCCGGCACGCCGCCCGAGCCGCCGCGAGCGAACGTCCCGCCGTCTCGGGGTCGTCGGCCAGCGCCTCCCTCGCCACGTCGGTGTGCAGTGAGATCACCGATACCGTATGCGCCATGAGATCGTGCAGGTCCCGCGCGATCCGCACGCGCTCTTGCTCGACCCGGGCCGCCGCCTCGCGCTCTCGCTCCAGCTGGGCGGCCTGGGCTTGTTTGACCAGTTCGGCCCGCCAGCCGCGCCGGGAACGGAGACTGTCGCCCAGCGCGATGACCGTCGCCATCAGGGCCGCCGACGTCGGCACCTCCAGGCCGAGCAGGAAACCGAGGTCGTCGCCCTGGCCGATCCGCACCACGGTGGAGATGGCCAGCAACCCAGCGGCCGTGCCGACGGCCCAGTACAGGCGGCCGTACTCGGTGGCCGAGAACAGCGCCGCAGCCACCGGCACGGCGAGACCGATCGGCGGGTAGGACAGCATGTAGTAGCCCAGGAGGGCGACGGCCGTGACGAGCAGCGTCGCGACCGGCCGGCGTCGGCGCACCAGCATCAACGAGCCGAACACCGCTCCGAACGCGTAGGCGGCGAGCCCCGGCGAGGACGGGCCGCCCACGTTCGCGGCGACAGCCGTGCCGACCGCGACCAGCACGAGCATGCCGAGACCGAGATCGACGAGGAACCGGCGTGCGCCGCCGGGTCCGGCATCCTCTGTGGACTGTCCGATGGCCACGATCCCGCCCCTTCCGGTTCACTTCCGCCGACGTAGTCCCGGAACCATCTTGGCCAGCAGCCAGGCGACGGCGCCGCTCGCCGCGCCGGTGAGCACCCCGGTGAGCAGACTGCTGCCGAACGCGAAGATCCGCAGCACCACTGCCTCCGTGGCGGGCGACAGCGTGCCGGCCAGGTCGCCGCCGAGACTCGGTGGCCCGCCGGGGAACGCCTCGGTCCACAACAGCTGATGGGTGATGCCGAGCAGGACACCGTGGACCAAGCCCACCATGAGCAAGGTGAGGAACGGATTCGGCACCCGGCGCCACAGCACGATCGCGAGCCAGATGGCGAGCGGCACGAACACCAGCAGCGCATTGCCCGCCGGCCCCACCAGGCCGAGGTCGTGCGCGACCACCCTGGGTACGCCGAGAGCGGCGAGGCCGAGGATTCCCGGCAGGGAGACGCCGAGTGACGGACGAACCCCGCCCTTCACGCCTGCCCTCCGGGAAGCGAGCGCGCCCGGTGGTAGCGCAGGAAACCGATGAAGGCCAGCGTCGCGGTGACCGCCGCGGCCATCAGCCGGAACCAGTGCCCGGTCTCGAACTCGGCCGCCGTCTGCCGGAGGAACTCCACGGAATGGGCGGCGAGCCCCTCCTCGAACATGATGTCGTTACGCGGCCAGAAAAAGAGCACGGAGAACAGGAATTCACCGGCCACCAGGGTCGTGAGGCTCCCCGTGATCCACCACCTCGCCTGCCGCGACCGGCGCAGCAGGAGCAGGGTGACCACGGCCGCCACCACGGTGACCGCGCCCATCGGTGGAAAGAAGTCTGCCGGTCCGGTGACCACGAAGAAATCCGTCGCCTTGGCCAAGGACGCCGGGGCGTCGTGGAAGACATTCGGATAGATGACGATGGTCTCGACCGCGATACCTCCGAACGCCACCATGGCGATCCAGACGTAGGCGCCCGAAACGGCAAGGGAAATGCCGTTGTGTCGCAAGTACTTCTCCGCTCGTCGGGAAAGGAACCATTACCTCGTCGAAGGTATGTCCCCTCCCCGGCTCCTCACATCCGCGTGCGGTCTCCCTCCGAGTACGTAAATCGACGTAGTGGCACCGGCCGGGCTTCCCCGGTCAGGTCAGGTCCGCCACCCGCTCGACCTCGGCGGTCCGTCCGGCGACGATCAGCACGTCGCCCCGGTTCACCACGGTGTCCGCGGTCGCGTAGGTGAAGCCCTCCCCCGGACGTTTCACCCCGACCACGGTGACGCCGTACTTGGCCCGCAGCCGGCTGTCACCCAGCTGACGCCCGACCGCCTCTTCCGGCGCGCGGGTCTTGACCATCGCGTAATCGTCCTCGAATTCGATGTAGTCCAGCATCCGGCCGGTCACCAGATGGGCGACGCGTTCGCCCATCTCGTGTTCGGGGAGCACGACGTGGTGCGCGCCGATCCGTTCGAGAATGCGGCCGTGCTGACGGCTGATCGCCTTGGCCCAGATGTTCGGGATGTCGAAGTCGACCAGCAGCGCGGTGGTGAGGATGCTGGCTTCCAGGTCGGTGCCGATACCGACGACGGCACGGAAGAACTGGTGCACGCCGAGCTGGCGCATCACGTCCGGGTCGGTGGTGTCGGCGACGACGGCGTGGGTGAGGTCGTCGGCGTGCCGCTGGACGATCTTCGGATCCGAGTCGATCCCGAGTACCTCCGATCCGCGGGCGACGAGTTCCGACGCGAGCGAGCTGCCGAACCGGCCGAGACCGATCACGACGACACGGGAAACCTGCTTATCCGACAATGGGTCGCTCCTCGGGGAATTCGTAGCGCCGCGCCCGTTCGCGCAGTGCCAGTGCGGACGCCAGCGTGATCGGGCCGAGCCTGCCGAGGAACATCAGCACCATCAGCACGATCTGGCCGGTGACGGGAAGCTGCGCGGTGATACCGGTCGACATGCCGACCGTGCCGAACGCGGACGTCACCTCGAAGAGAACGTCGTCCAAGGCGAACGAAGTGACCGACAGCAGCACCAGGGTGCCCGCCACGACGGCACCCACACCGAGCAGGGCGATGGTCAGTGCCTGGCGCTGTACCTGGTCGGTGAGCCTGCGGCCCATCACGTGCACGGTCGGTTCGCCGCGGATCTCCGCGTAGATCACGTATCCGAGCAACGCGAACGTGGTGACCTTGATACCGCCGGCGGTACCCGCGCTGCCGCCGCCGACGAACATGAGGATGTCGTTGACGAACAACGTCGACGGCCGCAGCTGACCGACGTCGAGGCTGTTGAACCCGGCCGTGCGCGGCATGACACCGTGGAAGAAGCCGACCAGTAGCTTGTGGTGGAAGTCGAGCTTGCCGAGGGTGTTTCCCCACTCGAACAACAGCACCGTCACGGTCCCGATGAGCAACAGTCCGAAGTAGACGGGCACGGTGATCTTCGTGTGCATTGACCAGCGCCGCCGGTGACGTCGCCGGAGCACCTCGAACAGCACCGGAAAGCCGAGCCCGCCGGCGATCACCGCGACCATGATCGGCACACAGATCCAAGGGTCGGTCGCGAATCCGATCAGGCTGTCGGTGTACAGGGCGAAACCCGCGTTGTTGAACGCCGACACCGCGTGGAAGACCCCGAGATACACCGCGCGCCCGAACGGTTCGCCGTATCCGGCGGCGAACCGGATGGTCAGCGCGGTGGCGATGATCGCCTCGATGCCGAGGCTGACGACGATGACACCGCGGATGACCGTGCGGACGTCGCCGAGCCCGAGTGTTTTCGTCTCGGCCTGGGCGGTGAGCTGCATCCGCAGCCCGATCCGTCTCGACACCAGCAATGTCAGCAGCGAGGCCAGGGTCATGATGCCGAACCCGCCGACCTGGATGAGGCCGAGCACGACGAGTTCGCCGAACGTCGACCAGTAGGTGGGGGTGTCCACCACGACGAGGCCGGTCACGCAGATCGCCGACACGGCGGTGAACAACGCGCTCACCACGCTCGCGGACTCGCCGGACTCGGTCGCGACCGGCAGGCTGAGCAGGAGCGTGCCCGCCAGGGTCGCCATCCCGAAGCCGAACACGACCACCCGAGCCGGGTGCCGCCAGCTGGACATCAGCCGCCGCCACCACGGCGAAGCACCGAGGAACGAATTCACCACGGCCTGCCACGACGCTCGATCGGGTTTCCGGTGCTCATGAAACCGCTCGGCGCGACCGCCCCCTGCATCCGGTGCCCTTTCGTCCTCTCGATGATCTCCGCCCCTGTCGTCGGCCACGGTAGCTCTTGTCCGGAAGAGCCGGACGTAACAACACGGGACCGATCACCTCGCGGCCACCCGCGGATTCCTTCGACAGCAGCAAGACGGCCGGGACAATTTTTGCGATATTTTGACGGCCGTCGCGTGCTCGACCTGGGGCTATCAAAACCGCGTCAGGAACCGTTGGCGTATGCGGACAATTCAGGCGTATCTCACTAGGGTCCTCGCGGAGGTCCTGAAGGCACGGTCGGACACCGGTGGCCGGGTTCGGTACCCGGATCGGGATCGTGCTCCCCCGGACCCGCACCCTCACGGAAAGCCAGGCCGCGCCGTCCATGCCCAAGTTCGCCTCCATCGCCAAGCGTCTCGTGGTCGGCAGGCCCTTCCGTAGCGATCGCCTGTCCCACACGCTGTTGCCCAAGCGGATCGCGTTGCCGGTGTTCGCCTCCGACCCGATGTCGAGCGTGGCTTACGCACCCGAAGAAATCCTGCTGGTGCTTTCGGTCGCCGGTGCGTCGGCGTTCGTGTTCAGTCCCTGGATCGCTCTTCTGGTCGCCGTGGTGATGATCTCGGTCGTCGCCTCCTACCGGCAGAACGTCCGCGTCTACACCTCCGGCGGCGGCGACTACGAAGTCGCGACCGTCAACCACGGCCCCCGCTGGGGCCTCGTGGTCGGCAGCGCCCTGCTCGTGGACTACGTCCTGACCGTGGCGGTGTCGATCGCCTCCGCCGCGGCCAACATCGGTTCGGCCGTGCCCTTCGTCGGGGAGCACAAGGTCGAGTTCGCCGTCGGAGCGATCCTGGTGCTGACGGCGATGAACCTGCGCGGTGTCCGGGAATCGGGTACCGCGTTCGCCATTCCGACCTACGCCTTCGTGTTCGGCGTCCTCGCCATGATCGGCTGGGCGCTGGTGCGGGTTTTCGTGGCAGGCGAAGAGATCCGCGCCGAGAGCGCCGGCTTCACGCTGGTCGAAGAAGGCGGGCATCTCGCCGGTCTCGGCTTCGCCTTCCTGATCCTGCGCGCGTTCTCCTCCGGAAGCGCGGCGTTGACCGGGGTCGAAGCGATCAGCAACGGCGTTCCCGCCTTCCGCAAACCCAAGGGCCGCAACGCCGCGACCACCCTGCTGATGATGGGCGTGCTCGCGATCACGATGTTCCTCGGGCTGATCATGCTCGCCCGGCTCACCGGCGCCCAGGTCGCCGAAGATCCCGCGCACCAGCTGATCGGCGCACCGGAGGGCTACGAACAGAAGACCCTGATCGCCCAGCTCGGCAACGCGGTCTTCGCCGGGTTCCCGCCCGCGAGCTGGTACGTCATCTTCTTCACCGGCCTGATCCTGGTACTGGCGGCCAACACCGCGTTCAACGGCTTCCCGGTGCTCGGCTCGATCCTCGCCCAGGACCGCTACCTGCCCCGCCAGCTCTACACCCGCGGCGACCGGCTGGTGTTCTCCAACGGCATCGTCTTCCTCGCCGCGGCCGCGATCCTGCTCGTCGTCGCCTTCGACGCCGAGGTCACCCGGCTGATCCAGCTCTACATCGTCGGCGTGTTCATGTCCTTCGTGATCAGCCAGAGCGGGATGATCCGGCACTGGAACCGGCTGCTGCGCACCGAAACCGACCCGGCCGCACGCTGCAGGATGCGCCGCTCGCAGGCGATCAACGCCTTCGGCTTCTCCATGACCGCGCTCGTCCTCATCGTCATCCTCGTCACCAAGTTCACCCAGGGCGCGTGGATCTCCCTCGCCGCCATGGCCGCCATCTACCTGCTGATGACCGCGATCCGCCGCCACTACCAGCGCGTCGGCGACGAACTCCACGACAGCGACGAGGACGAACCGATCGTCCTGCCCTCACGCAACCACGCGATCGTCCTGGTCTCGAAACTGCACCGCCCCACCCGCCGCGCACTGGCCTACGCCAAAGCGGTCCGGCCCGACGTCCTCGAAGCGATCACCGTCAACGTCGACAACCAGGAAACCCGCGAACTCCTCGACCGGTGGGCCAGACAACCCTTCTCCATCCCGCTCAAGGTCATCGAATCCCCCTACCGGGAAATCACCAAACCGATCCTCGACTACGTCAAACGCGTCCGCACCACCAATCCGCGCGACGTGGTCACCGTGTTCATCCCCGAATACGTCGTCGGCCATTGGTGGGAAAACGTCCTGCACAACCAAAGCGCACTACGGCTCAAAGGACGCCTTCTGTTCCAGCCCGGCGTCATGGTCACCAGCGTGCCCTGGCAACTCGACTCCTCCACCAAGGTCCGGCACCGGCCCGAGATGGCCCCCGGCTCGATCCGCCGGGGCCTCTACACGAAGGACACCAACGGCGAAGACCGGCACAACCCGTAAGCCTGCGGAGAAAGCGTCAAAGTGTGCCGGCCGCCTGCTCCTGCGCCCGCTCCCAGAGCCGGCCGAACCGGTCGATCCGCCAGAGTTGTGCCACGACGACCACCGTCGCGCCGTACAGGGTCGGCCAGAAGTCGAGCGCGATCAGGCCCCAGGTGATGAACCCGAAACCGGCGAGACCGAGCGCGACCAGGACCCGCAGCACCGCGCGGTGGTCCGGCGGGACCAAGGATTTGTCGTGCGCCCAGACGCGTTCGCCGTAGATGCCGCGTGCCGCCCAGCTGCGTGGTTCGACCGCCGGGAACGCCGATGGGTTCAGGAACAGCCACAAGACGACCGCCGCGATCGGCACGAGGCACCACCAGCCGATCCAGGTCCGGCTCCAGATCGCGAGCAGCATCAGCGGGATCGCGGCGAAGCGGGTCCATACGCTCCAAGGGTTCGCGTGGCGGCGCCAGGCTTCGTCGTCCATGCGGAAGGTTTTCGTCACCGCGTCGGTGAGTTCCATCATGGTCTCCTTGTCAGGTCAGGTTTTCGAGCAGGGCGACCGCGGCGGAGACGCCGTTCTCCGCCCTGATTTCCCGGCCGAGCCGTTCGGCCCGTTCGCGCATGCCGGCGTCGCCGGTGGCTTGCCGCAGCGCCGCGGTGAGCCGGTCGGCCGTGAGGTGCTGCTGGCGGATCGGGGGCGGCGCGACGCCGACGGCGTGCATGCGGTTCGCCCAGTACGGCTGGTCGGCGACGAACGGGCACACCACTTGCGGTCTGCCCGCGGCCAAGGCGGCGCCGGTCGTGCCGCCGCCTCCGTGATGCACGACCGCGCTTGTCCGCGGGAACAGCCAGTCGTGCGGCGCGTGGTCGAGCACGAACAGATCGCCGCTTCCGGCGTCCGCGGCGATGCCACCCCAGCCGGTGGCGAGCACCGCGCGCACCCCGGCCCGCCGGACGGCTTCCTCGACCACCGCGCGGGTGCGGCGTGAGTCCCTGCCCGCCATGCTGCCGAATCCGATGTAGACCGGAGCGGGTCCGGCGTCGAGGAAGTCCCGCAACGCCGCGGGTGGTTCCCACCCCGTCGTGGCGGCGAGGTACCAGAAACCGGTGGTGTGCACGGAATCCGGCCAGTCAGCGGCCGCGAGGGTGACCTGGCGGCTGAACGCCTGCAGTACCGGACGGTGCTCGCCGTCGGCGTCGCGCAGGATGTCGTGCATGCCCCGGCGGCGCGGCAGTCCGAGTTCGGTGGTGCGCCAGGTGGCCGTGATACCGGCGAACATCCGCAGGACGGCGCCCACCGCGAGATACGTGGCGCGGTTCAGCGTTCTCGGCAGGCGGGGCAAGGGAATCATCGGGCAAGGGAACTCACCGGTGGGGATCCAGCCGGGCTGTAGCGCGACGACCACCGCGGGCACGCCGAGCATTTCGGCCGCGTGGTGGGCGGGCACCCCGGTCGTGTGCACGACGACATCGGCACGGGAGGACTTCGCGACCACGCCGACGTTGTGCAGGACCTCCGCCATCAACGGCTTGACCCGGCTCGCCGTCCGCAGCGCGGTGATCTTGCCCCGCACACCCCGGTATCCGCCCTCGATGGCCTCCTTCACCACCGGATCGTTCATCATCCGGTTCGGCCCCTCGCCCAGCGACGCGAACTCGACGCCGTACTCGCCGGCGGCGTCGGCGAACGAGTCCGGCGCGGCCAGGACCACCTCGTGCCCGCGGGCGAGCAAGGCGACCGCGAGGGCGAGCATCGGCTGCACGTCACCGCGGGTTCCGTGGGTGACCAGCAGCGCCCTCATTTCGACCGCTCCTGGTCGTCGATGGCGGCGTAGGCGTTCAGCCAGCGGTCATCGGTGAACAGGCCGTTGGTCAGGATCTCCAGCCCCGCCCTGGCACCACGGACCGCGGTCGCGGTCTCCGCGGCGTCCCCGCCGAGCAGCCGTCCCACGTGATCACCGAGCACGAGTGGTGCCAGCAGCCAGGACACGTAGACGACCGCGCGCGCACGCGAGTCGTCCGACGGGTGCGCCCAGCCCTCCCGCTCGCCGTCGGCGAGCCACGCTTCGGTGCGGTCCACGATTTCGGTGAACAACCCCGAGGCCGCGCTCGAGCCGTCCAGGAACGCCCTGGCCAGATAGCGCCGCACCGGCGTTGCCGCCCTCAGCACCTCGGCCAGCGCGTCGTCACCTGCCTCGCCTCCGCCCCGGATCGAGTCGAGCACATGCTCGTCACAGGCCTGCCGCAGCCCGTCCTTCGAACCGAAATGGTGGAGCACCAAGCCCGGAGACACCCCGGCGTCCGCCGCGACCGCGCGCACCGAGGTCCCGGCGATGCCGTCGGCGCCGAACCTGGCCAACGCGGCATCGCGGATACGGGCGCGGGCCGTCAGATCGGAGACTGAACTCATGTTCAGAGTATTGAACAGTTGTTCAGTCCGGTCAAGTGACGAGGATCTTCGCGAGCGGGGCCGACCTACCGGGCCAGGTCTTCCAGCTTTCGCTGCCGTGTTTCGACACCGTGCCGCAGCAGAACGGTCAGGCCGATCACCAGCACGATCGTGGTGAGCACGAAACTCCACAGCACCCCGGTGACCGCGCCGAGGAGCAGGCCGATGGTGATCGGCGCGACCACCGACGCCAGATTGCGCATCGTGCTGCTCACCATCGTGGCCCAGGCCCGCATCCGGGTCGGATACAGCTCGGCGGTGTAGAGATAGGCGATCGGGGCGTTGATGTTCACCCCGAACAAAACCAGCGCGCCGCAGACGAACAGCACCGGCCAGCCCTGCCACCCCAGGAGACCGAGCGCGATCACTCCGCCACCGCTGCCGACGAGGGCGAGCCCATAGCCGACACCGAACCAGAACCGCCGCCCCAGTTTGTCCAAAGTGGACGCGGCCAGGTAGAGCGCGGCCAGGTTGCCGACCACGATCGCGCCGGTCAGCAGCGACGCCACCGACGGGGTCAGGCCGCCCACGCGGATCAGCAGTGTCGGCATCCAGGTGGTGAATCCGGCCAGCGGCAGGAAGGTGGTGAACCACAGGCACCACAAGGTCAGCGTGCGCGTCCGGTAGCCGGGTGAGAACAGCTCGCCGAACCTCGTCGGCGGTTCGGCGGGCGCGGGCGCGGCCTCGGCGGGCTCCTCCAGTGTCCGCCCACCGCGGCGGGCGGACTCCTCCATCTCGGCGACTACGCTTTCGGCCTCGGCCAGATCTCCCCGGTGCACCAGATGCCGGGGCGACTCCGGCAGCCGGAACCACGCCCACACCGCGGTGAGCAGCGGGACGCCGCCGAGGAAGAACAGATACCGCCAGGCGTCGTCCGGCGGAAAGACCGAGAGAACGAGCGCACCGATCAGTGTCGCGCCGAGGATGCCCCAGACGAAGAGGCTTTCGTAGACCAGCACGACCAGTCCCCTGGCCTTGGCACGGACGAACTCGTTGAACATCGCCGCCGCGACCGGCACCTCCGCGCCCAGTCCGATGCCTTGCAGCAGCCGGAAGGTCATCAGGCTCTCCACGCTCCACGCCAGCGCCGAGGCCACCGACAGGGCCCCGAACAACGCGGACGCGGCCACGAACGCCACCTTGCGGCCCGCGCGCTCACTGAGCACGCCGAACAGCAGCGCGCCGAGGATCTGCCCGACGTACCCGGCCGCGATCAGCAGACCCGCCACCGACATCGGCGCGCCGAGCGAGGTCAGCACGGCGGTCAGGGCGACCGAAAGGATCAGCGCGTCGAACGAGTCGAAGAAGGTGCCGACCCCGAGGATCGACGCGACGCGCAAGTGGAACCGGGTGAGCGGGATGCGCTCCACCCTGGCCAGCAAGCGTGCCCCGGTGGCCGCGGTGGCGGGTTCGACGTTCATGGGTTCCTCCACGTTGAGGACGAAAACGGTTACGAGCCGAGGACGGTGTCGAGCACGGCCGCGGCGTCCGCGGCGTCGTCGCCACGCCAGGCGACGTGCTGGTCGGGTCGCACCAGGAGCAGGACGGCGCGATAGGAATCCGGGTCCGCCAAGCCGCGGGCGTCGAGCACGGTGAGCGGAACCCGCCGCTTCTCGGCCTCCCGCACGAACGGCGTCACGTCGGCAGCGCCGTCGAGCCGCAGCAGGGTGAAGCCGGAGCCGAGGTGGTCGTAGAGCGACGAGCCGTCCGGCAGCCAGCGGTGTGGCAGGCGCGCTCCCGGCCGCGCCGAACCGTGGTAGGTCAAGGGCTCGTGCTTCGGCACCGGTGAGCCGTCGTCGACGACGATCGGCGAGCCCGCGTAGTGGTAGCCGAGCACCAGGCCGAGACTGTGGAACTCGACGCGTTTGGCCGCCAGCGCCTTGGCGACCTCGGCGCGACGGGCGGTTCCCGCCGACGTGTCCGCGTCGATGTCGGCATGCGCGTAGGCCCACGCCAGCTGGGTTTCCTGGGTGGCGGCGTCGGCGATCGTCTGCTCGGCGACCGGACGGCGCTCGGCCTCGTAGCTGTCCAGCAGTGCCGGACCGGCCCACCCGCGCAGCACCGCGACCAGCTTCCAGGCGAGGTTCACCGCATCGCCGATGGCGGTGTTGTACCCGTGCCCTCCCCACGGCGGGTTCAGGTGCGCCGCGTCGCCGACCAGGAAGACCCGCTCGCCGCGATACCGGTCGGCCAGCAGCATCCGGGCGGCCCACGGATCGGTGGCGAGTACCTCGACATCCAGCTCCCGGCCGAGCATCCGGCGGACCAGCGCGGCCGGATCGCCCGTGCCGGCACGGGCGTCGACCCCGTGCGCGATGGCCCACCAGGTGCCGTCGAGGTCCATGCGGCCGACGATGCCGCCGCCGTCGGGTCCGAGCACCCAGTAGTGGACTCCCCGCGCGCACAACGCTTCCTCGGTCAGTCCCGGTACGCGGAAGGTGATGTTGAGATTCGGCAGTTCCCCGCTGCCGCCGGAAAACCGGGCCCCGATCGCGGCGCGGCTGACCCCGTTGGCGCCGTCGCAGCCGATCAGGTACCCGGCGTCGACCACGTATCGGGAGCCTCCCGGTCCGGCGATCTCCGCGCGCACCCCGTCCGCGCCGTCCCGGACCTCGGCGACCCGGTGCCCGGTGCGCAGCTCCACCGCGGGCAGTTCCGCCGCGGCCTCCCGCAACACCGCCTCCACCGCGGGTTGCGGAATCTGCTGCCCGCATTCGGCGAACTCGTCCCGGCGGTGGGCGAACAGGCCGAACGCGTTGGGGAACCGGGTGATCTCGCGGCCGGTGACCGCGGTGCAGAAGACCACGTCCTGCGCGTAAGACACCGGCAGCGGCGCCACGTCCCGCACCCGGTCCGCCAGCCCCCACCGGCGCAGCAGTTCCATCGTGCGCACACTGGTCGTCTTGGCGCGCGGCCGGTCGGTGCCGACCGTTTCGCGGGGTTCGATCACGAGACAGCGGATACCCGCCCGGCCGAGCTCGATGGCCACGGCGAGCCCGCTCGGGCCGCCGCCCGCGATCAGCACCGGAACGTGTTCGGGCATTCGGTTCTCCTTTTCGGCACCGGTTCGGGTGGGCGAAGCATGCGGAACGACTGTGGCCGGGGTCACCAGGAGTTCCATTGGTTGGGCCTGTCAGACTGCGAGGCATGTCGGCTCCAGACGCGCGGCCGGTCCGGGGCAAACGCCCCAAGAGCGGTGACCCGGTGGTCGACCGGGCACTGGCGCTGCTGGCCGCCTTCACCGAAGAACACCGAGCGCTCGGGCTGGTCGAACTGTCCCGCCGGGCAGGCGTACCGCGCAGCACCGCGTCGCGCTTGGCCGCACGGCTGCAGACATGGGGCGCGCTGGAACGCGACGAACGCGGGCGCTACGTCATCGGGCTGCGGCTGTTCGAGGTCGCGTCGCTCGCGCCGCGCAGTCACGGTCTGCGCGAAGCCGCCTTGCCGTATCTGGAAGACCTGCACGAGATCACCCGCCAGCACGTGCTGCTGGCGGTGCTCGATCAGGGGGCCGCGCTGCTCGTCGAGCGATTGTCCACGCTCGGCGCGGTGGAGGTGGCCTACCGGGTCGGCGGCCGCATGCCGCTGCACGACACCGGCGTCGGGCTGGTCTTGCTGGCCTTCGCCGACCCCGCCGTCCGCGAACGGACATTGTCCACATTGGACGCTTCCGCCGCGGCGACGTTGCGGCGGCGACTGGCCGACGTGCGACGGACCGGGGTCGCGGTGTTCGCCCGCCACAAACCCGCCGCGGTGTCCTCGGTCGCCGTCGCCGTGCGGGACGCCGACGACCGCGTGGTCGCCGCGGTGTCGGTGGTGGTACCGGTCGACGCGGCGAAACCGCAGGCCTACGAGCAGGTCGTCCGCGCCACCGCGCTGGCCGTTTCCCGCACGCTCGGCGCACGGCGGGCACGAGTGCGATGAGCCCGGCCGCGGCGGAGGATCACAATCCCTCGCCGTCGCTGGAGATCGCGCGCATCAGGCGGTCCAGGTGGCCGCGCATGACGGCGACGAGATCGAAGGAGCGCCCGGCGGTCAGCCACTGCCAGCGCAGGCCGATGTCCATCGCCGCGCACTCGCGGGCGATCGCCTCGAAGTCGAGATCCGGTTTCAGCTCACCGGCTTCCGCGGCGGCGCGCAGCCGGTCGGTGAGCTCCCGCACACCCTTGTCCTGCCAGCCACTGAAGAACTCGTGCGCCGGATGTTCGGGGGCGGTCGCCTCCGCGCCGATCACCACGGCAAGCTCGACGATTCCGGGCGTTCGCAACGATTCCTCGGCGTCCTCGAGATGACAGCGGAACGCGTCGCGCACGGAATCCGAGACGCGACGCCACCGCACGTCGAGCTGCGCGTGCCAATACTCGACGGCGGCGAGCAGCAGCTGTTGCTTGTCCCGGAAATGGTGCAGCAACCCGGCATCGGTGATCCCGGCGTCCCTGGCGATCTGCGCGAGTGAGGTCTTGCGGTAGCCGTCCCGGCCGAACCGCACCAGCGCGGCGTCCAGGATCTGGTTGCGCCTGGCCAATCCGGCCGCGTACGCCCCGCGCGGCCCTCTCGAGGTCACCATGTGGTCACCGTACGGGCACGAGGGCGGCCGCAGAGCACCCGGACCACGGTGTGACGCGCGCCACTTCGCCAAAACCTAGTGATCACTAGCTTTTAGGCTCATCATCTTCTGCACGCGCTGAAGCGCCTCCCCTGCCCCCGAAAGGAGCGGCTCATGACACCGACGTCGGCGAGCCCGCAGCTCGGCACCCCAGCGCCAACCGGACAAGACGGGAAGTGGACACCTCGGCTGGTCACGGTGCTGATCGCACTGGCCCTGCCGACGCAGCTGCTCGCGGCCGCCGGCATCCTGAGCGCCAACGCGACCGCGAGCGTGGCGCAGAGTTTCCAGACCTCGCAGGTGGCCTGGTTCAGCCTGACCGTGGTGCTGGTCTCCACCCTGCTGACGCCGTTCGTGATCAAATGGGGCGACCGGTACGGCAGGAAGCCGGTCATGCTGGCGATGCTGGTGCTGGGCGTCGCGGGTGACATCATCGCCGCGACCGCGGGCAGCTTCCCGGTGCTGCTGCTCGGCCGCGCGATCGCCGGCTGTTACGGACCGTTCGCCGCGATGGCGTTCCCGGCCGTCCGCGACATCTTCCCGCGCAACCTGGTCAAATCGGCCAGCGGCATCCTCGGCAGCAGTATGGGCCTGGTCGCGCTGGCGGCGCCGTTCCTGGCGGGCTGGCTGGTCGACAACTGGGGCTACCGCGGCGTGATGTGGTTCCTGGCCGCGATGACCGCGCTTTCGTTCACGCTGATCGCGTTCATCGTGCCGCGGACACCGCGGCACGACCGCCGTCCCGGCTTCGACTGGCTCGGCGGGCTGACCCTCGGCGGCGGGCTGACCGCGGTGGTCTTCGCCCTCGGCCAGGGGCCGAGCTGGGGCTGGCTGAGCGGCAAGACCCTCGCGTGGTTCGCGGGTGGCCTGATCGCCTTGGTCCTGTTCGTCTTCGTGGAGCGGCGCAGCGCGCATCCGATCCTGGACCTGAAGGTGCTCACCCGGCGCCCGGTCGCCCTGGTGCTGATCACCGGCGGACTGGCGCAGTCGATCGCGTTCACCCTGCCCGTCATCGGGATCATGCTCGCCCTCTTCCCCGGCATTCCCGGGGTGTCCGGCGGACTCGGCTGGACCGGGCAGCACAACGCGGTGATCGGGGTGAGCTGGAACCTGGTGATGTTCGTGACCGGCTTGTTCGCGAGCCGCCTGCTGCGCAAGACCGACGCTCGGCTCGTCTGGTGGACCGGGCTGCTCCTGATGGGCAGCGGGTACGGGCTCATGGGGTTCTTCCACGGCAACGAGATCGAACTCGTGCTGACCGCGTGCCTGGCCAACTTCGGCGCCGGATTCGTACTCGCCGGGTCACCCGCGCTGGTCGTCGGCGTGGTGTCCAAGGACGAACAGGGCATCGGCAGCGGAATGCTGAACATGCTGATGAACCTGTGCGGAGCGGTGGTGACCGCGATCGCGTTCGCCGTCCTCACCGAACACGGCACCGTTTTCCACGGCACCCTGTTCTACCGGGACACGGGGTTCGCCTGGGCGTTCTGGATCGGCGCGATCCTGACCGCGGCGACCTTGGTGCTTTCGCTGTTCATCCCGCGACAGCGAGGCGAACCGGACGCCTTCCACCCCCGACACGAGACCGACGAGGAGCAGAAATGACCCACCCGTACCAGGATCCCGGCCGGGGTACCGCCGAGCGGGTGGCGGACCTGCTGCCCCGGATGACCCTGGAGGACAAGGCCGGGCTGCTGTTCCACCAGGTGATCGGGATCGGTGAGCTGCCCGCACCGGCGGGCCGCACCGGCGAGAACATGCTGTCCGAAAGCCGGATGACGCATTTCAACCTGCTGGGTTCGGGCACCGCGCGGGAAATCGCCCTGCTGCACAACGACTTGCAGAAGCAGGCCGAGGAAAGCGAACTCGGTATACCGGTCACGCTGTCCACCGACCCCCGGCACTCCTTCACCGACAATCCGGGCACCGCGATGCTGTCGGGTTCGTTCTCGCAGTGGCCGGAAACCCTGGGCCTGGCGGCGATCGGCGACGCGGACCTGGTCCGCCGCCATGCCGGAACCGTGCGCCGGGAGTACCTCGCCGTCGGCCTGCGGGTCGCCCTGCATCCCCAGCTGGACCTCGCCACCGAACCACGCTGGGCACGGATCTCCGGCACCTTCGGCGAGGACGCGGATCTCAGCACACGGCTGGGCATCGCCTATCTCGAGGGGCTGCGCGGACCCGGCGACGGCAAGGACAGCGTGTCCGCGATGGTCAAGCACTTCCCCGGTGGCGGCCCGCAGGCCGACGGCGAGGACCCGCATTTCCCTTACGGCAAGGAACAGATCTACCCCGGTGGGTTCTTCGACTACCACCTCCGGCCGTTCAGGGCCGCCATCGCCGCGGGCGCGACGCAGATCATGCCGTACTACGGCAAACCGATGGGGACGGTCTACGAAGAGGTCGCGTTCGGCTTCAACAAGGGCATCATCACCGGATTGTTGCGCGAGGAGCTGGGTTTCGACGGCATCGTGTGCACCGACTGGGGACTGCTCACGGATCAGCTCGTCATGGGGGAACCGCATCAGGCGCGGGCGTGGGGTGTGGAGGACCTCGATCCGGCGCGGCGGATGCTGCTGGCGCTGGAGGCCGGGGTGGACCAGTTCGGCGGCGAATCCTGTGCCGGGCTGATGGTGGAGCTGGTGCGGACCGGGCGGCTCGCCGAATCCCGGATCGACGGATCGGCGGCCCGGTTGCTGGCCGAGAAGTTCCGGCTCGGCCTGTTCGACGACCGCCGGTACGTGGATCCGGACGCCGCCGAGGAGATCGTCGGCCACGCCGACTTCCGAGCCGACGGCCGGGACGCGCAACGGCGTTCGCTGACCCTGCTGCACGACCGGGGCGGGATCCTGCCGATGAGCGGACGCCCTCGGTTGTACGTGCACGGCATCGCCGCGGAGGCCGTCGCCGAGTACGCCGAACTCGTGGCGACGCCGGACGAGGCCGACCTCGCGGTGCTGCGGCTGAGCACGCCTTACGAGCCGCGTCCCGGCCGGTTCGAGTCGTTCTTTCACGCCGGCCGCCTCGACTTCGGCCCCGAACGCCTCAAGGAGATTCTCACCCTGCTGGACGCGGTACCGACCGTGGTGGTCATCCACCTGGAACGGCCCGCTGTCATCCCGGAGATCGCCGGCCGCTGCTCGGCGCTGGTCGCCTCCTACGGGACGGACGATCGGGCGCTGCTGGATGTCCTTTTCGGACGGTCGGCGCCGGAAGGGACGTTACCGTTCCAGCTTCCGCGCTCGATGTCCGAAGTGGAGCGCGGGAGGCCCGATGTACCGAAGGAAAGCCTCGATCCGCTTTTCCCGTTCGGCCATGGTCTTCGGTACCCGACGTCCTGAACCCCGCCTGGACGTCGGTACAGGTGGTCGGAGTGGCGTTTCGGCTCTAACCAAGGGTGTCTTATTGAGGGGTAAGTCAAACGTGTCGTGCTCGTGGGCGGGGTGAAGGCTCCCTTCGTCGCGTCTGATGCGGTGATGGGAGCCTTCGGCCCTGGGTCGTGCGCTGGTCGTGAGTGGGGGTTTGGGGTTGTAGCCCTAAAACCCCAAAAGC
>NZ_JBHVKW010000067.1:0-47430 GCF_042797905.1 Amycolatopsis sp. NPDC057786 | reverse complement strand
ACGTTGAAGGTTGCGAAAGTGGCTTTCGCAACCCGTCGCGCGCCGCGCCCGCCGCCCCGAAAAGGGAGCAAGGGACCTTTAGTAACGCTAGCTTTCCTAGCAGCGCTAGAACCACGAAAGGTCAAGTAAGGGTAGCCTTACTCGCATGACGGATCTGGTCGCCCGAGCCCACGCCCTCGCCGATGATCTCTTCTTCCCCTCAGCCACCGAAGTCGACCTCAAGGGCGAAGTGCCTTCAAGTCACTTCGACGCGCTCGCGGCCGAAGGCTTTTACGGCCTCGCGGCGCCCCAGGAAGCCGGCGGTCCAGGCGCCGGCCTGCCGGAGATCGTCCAGATCCTCGAGACACTGGCGGGCGGCTGTCTCACCACGACGTTCACCTGGCTCCAGCACCACGGCCTGGTCGCGGCACTGACCGGCGCCGACGACACCGAACTGCGCGATCGCCACCTCCCGTCGCTGATCAGCGGGGAGCTCAAGGCGGGCGCCGCGTTCGCCGCGGTGATCCCGACGCCGCCCAGGCTGCGCGCGGAACGCGTCGACGGTGGCTACCTCCTCGACGGCGAGGCACCCTTCGTCAGCGGCTGGGGCATCATCGACGTGCTCCAGCTCAGCGCCCGCGACGGCGACACCGTCGTCAGCGCGATCATCGATCCGGTCGCGGGGGAGCAACTGGAGGTCCGGCCGCTCGACCTCGTCGCGGCGCAGGGCACCTCCACCGTGCACCTCGGCTTCACCCGCTACTTCCTCGCCGACGAACGCGTCTACGGGAAGACCCCGCACGCGGACTTCGTCGCGGGCAACACCTTCGCCTCCCGCCTCAACGGCTGCGCGCCCCTCGGCCTCGCCGCCCGCGCCGCGCGGCTCATCGAGGACCTCGGGAAGGCCGACGTCGCCGCCGGGATCCGGGCCGAGATCGACGTCGTCCGCGGCAGGCTCGACGCGGCGCTCGCCGATCCGCCGTCGCTGCCCGCGGCCAGGGCGGCGGGCGCGGAGCTCGCGTTCCGGGCCGCGGGCGCGCTGGTCGCGGCCAACGGCAGCACGTCGGTACTCGTCGGACGACACCCCCAGCGGCTCGTCCGGGAAGCCACCTTCCTGCTGGTCGCCGCCAGCCGCCCGGAGATCAAATCCGGTCTGCTGGAGCTCTTCTCCCGGGACTAGGACACGGCCTAGTGGAGGCCGAACACCCGGGTCTTGCGGTTCAGGTCGTCGATGTAGGCGGCGGCGACATGGGAGAAGTTGATCGCGACCTCGGAGTCGTCCCTCGTCCGGATCGTCTGCACCGAACCGGTGCGGACGAAATGCGAGAGATCCTTGGTCAGCCGTTCGGTTTCTTCCGCCGTGAGCGCGAAGAGCAGCGGCTCGCCACCGGCGACGAGATGGAGGACGAGCGCGGGTTTCTGGTCTGCCATGAATCCATGGCACCAGCCGTGATCACGGCCGGGCAAGCGGGTTCGCTGCGGGCGTATCGGGTGGGTGGACTACGTTCATCCCGACGAACAAGACACCCGCGGGGGGAAATGGCGATGCCGCATTCGTTCTCGTTGTCGCTGGCGGCGGTGGACATCCTGCTCGAGCACGGCCGGTTCGGTCCGGCGCCCGTCCCGTTCGAGGTCCCGCACATCGGCACGACGACCGATCAGCGGGCGATGGTGCGCGAGGCCGTCTTCCGCGACCTCGAAGGCCGCGGCATGATGCGCGGCGGCAGGCTCGACGCCGACGTCGAACTCGCGCTGGCCACGTTCGCCACCCCGCAGCTCGCGGTCTGGGCGGTCGCGCAGATGGACAACGACAAGCAGCTGTTCGCGCGGGCGGCGACGAACGGGCAGTTCGCGGTCCTCGTGCGCCAGGACGAGAACCTGCTCGTGTTCGAGGAGACCCGGCCGACCGCGATCGTCGCGTCGATCGTCGACCTCCTGCCCCTCACTCCGGCGGGTCCCGGCCAGTCGGTCACCATCGCGAAGCCGGTGAGCGCGCCGAAGCGCCCCCGGAACGACGACGCGTATGACCCCTTCGCGCAGGTCAGCGGGCCCCGGTCCCACGGATCGAACCCGCAGCAGCGGCAGGTGGAACGGATCTTCGAGAAGCCGATGAAGCGAGTGGGCCAGTTCAGCGTGTTCATCCGCGGCGGGCAGGTCTTCCCGCCGTTGGCGTGGTTCGACACCGAGGCGGGCCGATTCATGATGACTTCGCGCCAGGCGACCGACGGGCAAAGCTGGCTGACCTACGCTCCCGCGGACAACGCGAGGATCGCGCAGCAGCTGTACGCCCAGCTCGAAGGGCAGTTCTGAACTTCGGGAACCGGTGTGACGCCCGTTTCGTCACAGTTCCGGCGGGATCTCCGGTGATCGGAGAATCACCGTTGCGCTGAGTGCCCGGCTAGTAGACTTCCGGGCGGAACGCACGGGCGAGCAGACGATGCAGTGGGGCGGGCGATGGCTTTCGAAGCGGACGGCGGACAGGCGGCACCGGACTTCTCGATCGGCTCCGCCATGGGAGCGGCGGCCAAGTACGTGGAGGCGGGTGGCCTGAACCAGGCCGCGATCGCCAAGGTGAGCGCCGAGACCCAGAAGCTGGTCTCGGCCGCCAAGAGCGGCGGCTTCAAGATCACCGCCGAAGGTGTCAAGCCGCTGCGTGAAGCGCTCGCGAACATGTCGGAAGAGCTCAAGGCGCTGAAGACCAAGACCATGGCGCTAAACGAGGCCCCGCAGCTGGGCGGTCACCCGTACGGCAAGGCGGTCGCCGCCCACGACCACAAGGGCGCGGCCCAGTCCGCGAACTCCGCGAACGCGATCATCGGGCAGTTCGAGCAGGTGGTCAAGGACGCCGACGAGGCGCTGGCCAGGGCCGCCGGACTGTACAAGGACGTCGAAGACCGCGCGATCGACGCCACCAAGAAGATTCAGGCCTGAGGGACGATGAAGAAACTCTGCGTGCTGCCGCTCGCCGCGGCCGCCCTGGCACTGGCCGCGTGCTCCAGCGAAAAGCCGGGCAGCGCCAGTCCCGCGCCGTCGGCTCCTCCGGCGCAGTCGAGCGCTTCCAGTGCCGCGCCCACGTCCGGCGGGGACACCGCGTCGATCGACCCGTGTTCGCTCGTCAGCGCGACGGACCTGGCGTCCTACGGGACCTTCAAGCCGCCGACGAACGAGAACGCGGGCGGAGCCCGGCTCTGCACGCTGAACAAGGAGGCCGCGACGGTCTCGGAGACCCTCTCGATCGGTGTCGGCGTCCGTGACACACAGGGTCTCGACACGGTGAGCGACTCCGGCAACGGCAAGACCACCGGCAACGTCAACGGCCGCAAGGCGGTCCTCGCGCCAAGGCCCCCGGGAGGGTGCCTGATGGCGCTCGAACTCGGCCCGGCCGCGCGGGTCGATCTCCTGGTCGCGGCCGAAGACGCCGAAAAGGCCTGCGGGATCGCCGAGAAGGTCGCCGACATCGTCGAACCGAAGCTTCCGAAGGGCTAAGGGGGAACCAGGATGACCACCAAGACACCGAACCTGACCGAGCAGCAGGTCTCCGACCTTTCGCCGGCGGCTCGCGACGCGTACTACCAGCAGAAGGCACAGGAGGGCGTCGACCCCAGTGACGGCTGGCTGTTCGGCGCGGTCAATCGGTTCATCGCCTCCGGGAAGGCCAACCAGCAGTCACAGGAGGTCGGCGACAAGAACGTCGACCAGCTGACCAGGAACGGCGACGTCCAGTACGTCGAGGGCCTGGAGCCGTCGAACGCGGACTACCAGGGCTACGACCACCAGAAGCTCGAACAGTTCGTCAACACGGACCTGAACGTCGAGCAGGTCACCCAGGTCTCCACGGCGTACCACGACCTGTCCAAGGCTTTCGAAACCTTCTCGAAGACCATGGACCAGGCGGTCACCTCGTCGCAGGGCACCTGGGAAGGCGACGCGGCGGGCAACGCGCAGGGCTACTTCAAGAGCCTCAGCAAATGGTCCGAGACGAACTCCCAGAACGCGAAACTCGCCTCCGAGACGATCTACGACCAGGGCACCGCGGCTTCCACCGTGAAGAACACGATGCCCAAACCGATCCCCTTCAGCTGGAAGGAAGAGGTCGGGGGGTGGATGACGTCGAACCCGTTCAACCTCGGCGAGAACATCGACAAGTCCATCCAGAAGCAGAAGGACAGCCAGGAGGCGCACACCGAGGCGGCCTCCGCCATGCACAACTATGACAAGGCCCTGTACGAGGCCGCGTCGAAGCAGCCGGCCTTCGCCGAACCGCCGAAGTTCGGTGCGGGTGGCGGCGGAACCGGCGACCGGAGCGACATCTACCAAGTACCGCCCGGTTCCAGCAACCCCGGCTCCAGCAACCCCGGCAACACCTACATCCCGCCCGGCACCGGCGGCGGGGGTAGCGGCGGCGGTGGTGGAGGCGGCGGTGGCGGCGGCTACACCCCGCCGAACCTGCCGGGCCCCGGCAGCAGCACGGGCTCCGGCAGCCTCCCGTCGGGGACGACGCCGTCCGGCTTCCAGAACACGCCGGCGCCGATCAGCACCCCCGGCCCCAACAACAACACCGCGATGCCGATGAGCCCCATGCCGATGGCGCCCATGATGGGCGGCGGCATGGGCGACTCGGAGTACAACAGCCGAAGCGGCCGTGGTGGCGGCGGAAGCGGATTCGGTCCCGGCAGCGGCGCGGGCGGGTCCACCCCTGGCTCGGGCTCCGCGTCCGGCGCGGCCCGCCCCGGCGGCATCGGTGCCGCCGAAGCGGCGGCAGGCCGCGGTATGGGCGGTCTCGGCGGTGGCGCCGCCGGTCGCGGCGCACCGGGTATGGGCGGCGGCATGGGCGGACGCGGTCAGCACGCGGACGGGGACGAGGACACCGAGCACCAGCGTCCGACGTACCTCGTCGAGGGCGACCCGGACGAGGTCTTCGGGACCGACATGCGTACCGCTCCGCCGGTCATCGGCGAGTAGCAGACGAACGAAAAGGGGCCCCTCGCGCGAGCGAGGGGCCCCTTTTCTCAATAGCGGTAGAACTTCTCCTTGCGGCCCTGCCGCACGAGCTTGAGCCACTGCAGGAAGGCCTTCGGGTCCCGCTTCACACCGATGAAGTACAGGCCGAAACGCACCACTTCGAGCGCACCGATCTTGCGCATACCCGGCTGGGACAGCAGGTACCCGCGGTTGCGGTAGGTGTAGTAGCGCTTGACCTCGTTCTCCGGGTCCTGCGCGTGGAACCGGCCGCCCAGCATCGGCTTGAACTCGTCCGAGCCGTCCGGGTGCAGGTACGCGGTCTTGAGCGAGGTGCCGAACGGCAGCCCGGAACGCACCAGGCGCCGGTGCAGTTCGACCTCGTCGCCGCGGAAGAACAGCCGCAGATCCGGCACGCCGACGACGTCCAAAGTGGACGCGCGGAACAACGCGCCGTTCATCAGCGAGGCGATCCCCGGCAGGAAGTCGGTGCCCAGTTCCGACGACGAACGCTTCCAGGTCAGCCCGCGCCGCAACGGGAACGCGAGCTTGTCCGGCGAGTCGATGTTGGTGACCACGGGGGAGATCTCGGCCAGATCCCGCTTCTCGGCCTCGTCCAGCAGGATCGCGAGGACGTTCTCGTCGGCGGGACGGCCGTCGTCGTCGGCCAGCCAGACCCAGTCCGCGCCCAGCGAGAGCGCGTGCAGCATGCCGAGCGCGAACCCGCCCGCGCCGCCGAGGTTCCGGTGCGAGGGCAGGTACGTGACCGGAAGCGGGTAGTTCTCGACGATGTCCCGCGCCGACTTGTCCGGCCCGTTGTCGACCACGACGAGGTGGTCGACCTGGCGCGTCTGCGCGGCGATCACCTTGAGCGAGTCCGCGAGCAGTTCCCGCCGATGGCGCGTGACGACGACGCCGACCACGGCGCCTTCGGGCAACTGCCGGGTCTCGCTGGTCATCCTTGGCCACCGTTCGTCGTCGCCACCGGCTCGGTCTCGAGGCCGAATCGCTCCAGCGTTTCCTTGCTCATGTTCTCGAACGGGTCGCGCCCCTTGTAGCCGGTGAGCACGTCGCGCAGCGAACCGCGCTGCTTCACGTGTCCCTCGTCCATCCAGATGGCGGAGTCGCAGAGTTCGAAGAGGAACTCGTCCGAGTGGCTGGCGAACACCAGGATGCCCGAGCGCTTCACCAGCGCCTTCAACCGGTCCTTGGCCTTGTTGAGGAACGCCGCGTCGACCGCGCCGATACCCTCGTCGAGGATCAGGATCTCCGGGTCGATCGAGGTGACCACGCCCAGCGCCAGGCGCACCCGCATACCGGTCGAGTAGGTCCGCAGCGGCATCTGCAGGTAGTCGCCGAGTTCGGTGAACTCCGCGATGTCGTCGACGCGGGCTTCCATCTGCTTCGCGGTCATCCCGAGGAACAGGCCGCGGATGAGGATGTTCTCCAGCCCGGAGATCTCCGGGTCCATACCGATGCCGAGGTCGAAGACCGGCGCGATCTTGCCGGTGATCTTCGCCGAACCGCGGGTGGGCTCGTAGATGCCGGACAGCAGCCGCAGCAGCGTCGACTTGCCGGCGCCGTTGTGGCCGACGAGGCCGACCCGGTCGCCCTCTCGCAGCTGGAGCGTCACATCGTGCAGGGCTTCGATGATCGGGACCTTGGTCTCGGTGCCGATCTTGCCGCCGACCTTGCCCAGCACCTTTTTCTTCATGGAGCGGGTCTTCGCGTCGAAAATGGGGAAGTCGACGTAGGCGTTGTGCACATCAATGCTGACCATCTGTCACACCCAATAAGAGACGCGGGAACGGTAATTGCGCATCGCGACCAGCGCGAGGACCCAGCCGACGACGGTGATGCCGAGCACCACGTACCAGCTGTTGATGCTGACTTCCTGCCCGATCAGTGGTGCGCGCACGATCTGGATGAAGTGGAACAACGGGTTGCCGTGGACGAACGGCAGGGCCCACGAGGTGGAGGCACGCGCGCCGCCCGCCAGCAGCTGGTCGATCGGCCACACGATCGGCGTGAGGTAGAACAGCAGCTGGATGACCGAGCTGATCACCTGCGGGATGTCCCGGTAGCGGGTCGAGATGATGCCCAGCAGCAGCGTGACCCAGCCGGCGTTCAAGGCGAGCATGAAGAAGCCGGGGATCGCGCTGAGCGAGTACCAGCCGATGCCGGGGTGGCAGATGCCGGAGAAGCCCTCATTGCAGTTGCCGGTGTTCAACGAATACTGGTGGTTGAGCGAGGTGAAGAAGATCGCGATGACGATCACGTAGACGATCAGGTTGTGCATCAGCATCAGGGTCTGGCGCCAGACCGTGCGCAGCACGTAGACGGAGAGTGGCGCCGGGAGCTGTTTGATCAGCCCCTCGTTGGAGATGAAGGTCTCCATTCCCTCGGACAGGCAGCCGCTGATGAAGCCCCAGATGATGAAGCCCGTGCTGATGTAGGGCAGGAACGTCGACGTCGGCATGCCGAACAACTGTGAGTACAGGAGCCCGAGGCCCAGCGCGATGACACCCTGGCTGATCGTGATCCAGAACGGGCCGATCACCGAGCGGCGATAGCGCTGTTTGATGTCCTGCCAGCCGAGGTGTCCCCACAGCTCTCTGGCGGCGAAACCGGTCTTGATATCGGCGAACGCGCGCGAAAAGGTCTTGCTGTCCGAAATCGGCGGAACCGAGGTCGGCGCAGCACCGTCGGCGGCGTGAACCGTGCTGGTGGCATGCACGGGAACGAGGGTACCGATGGAGCCGGTGATGCCTGGGCCGCCCCGCCCCGACCACGGAAAGCTACGGTCGGATTCGCACCCGAACGCGGTGCGTGTGCTGGTATTTTCTGCCCTCATGACTGCCGCACTCGGCGACGCGAGCCTGATGGTCAATCTGGTCGCCGCTTACGCCGACCGGCCGGAGCCCCGTTCGGTGGCCGTGGTCGGGAATCAGCCGCTTCCACCGGACCCCCGGCGGGCCAAGGCCATCGATGCCTGTGACCTCGTGATCCGCGTCAACGGCTTCGTCGTCGATGAGCCGGGTGGCCCCGAGACCGTCGGCAGCCGGGTGCACGTCGTCGTGTTCAACCGCGCCGTCCGTGCCACCAAGCACGTCTTCCGTGACTACCGGAAGCGGCTCTACCTGCTTGTCGAGCCGGGGCGGATGCACTGGGAGCCCGAAGACATCCCCGGCTGGTGGCCCGGTGACCTCGGTTACGTGCCGGTGCCGAACCGCGAAGTCGTCCTACCGCTTTCGGACGCGCTCGGCCTGCCGAGCCGCGAACAGGGCCTGTGGTCGACCACCGGGACACTGGCCGCCTGGATCGCGCGCACGTCGTTCCCGCACGCCAACCTGATCCTGTCCGGGTTCTCGTTCATCGACGACCCGAACCAGACACACTGGGAGCACGCCGCGGGCGATTCCTGCATCGTCGGCCCCGAGCACCAGATCGCCGCCGAGGGCAGGCTGCTGGACTCGTGGACGAAGACCGGCGAAACCGAACTCCTGCGCTGAACCACAGCCAGCCCACTCCGAGAAGGAACCACCTATGGCAGTGCAGAAACTCCGCAGCGGCGTGATCGCCCGGATCGCCCGGCTCATCGACTTCCGGATCGACGAGCGGCTCCGCGACCTCAACGGGCGCGTCAACGACCTCGAACACGCCACCGCGGACCACCGCCGTCGCCTCGACGGCGCCGAGAGCGGCCTTGAGCACGCCCGCGGCGACCTGCGCTGGACCCGTGCCGAGCTGGACCGCCTGATCCCGAGCGTCGCGGCCCAGGAGGCCCAGCTGGAGGACCTGCGCGAGTCGCTGTCGCTGCCGGTGCACGCCGACAAGCCCGAACTGGCGGAGGCGCGCAGCCTGATCCAGGAGATCCAGCGCCA
This sequence comes from Amycolatopsis sp. NPDC057786, assembly GCF_042797905.1. Classification (NCBI taxonomy): domain Bacteria; kingdom Bacillati; phylum Actinomycetota; class Actinomycetes; order Pseudonocardiales; family Pseudonocardiaceae; genus Amycolatopsis; species Amycolatopsis sp. NPDC057786. The sequence continues at coordinate 38,608 of NZ_JBHVKW010000067.1, read as the reverse complement.
GCACGCCCAGATCCGCGTGCGGCTCGCCGGCATCTCCCGGTACGAGGACCGGCTGCGCCGGATCGAAGACCGCCAGCGCGAAACCATCGAACAGGCTCAGTAGGCCCGTGCTGGCTCGCGAGGCCACGGAGGCCGACGCCGCGTTGCTGCTGCACTGGCGGAACGATCCTCGGACCCGTCAGTCGTCCCGTTCCACCGGCGTGATCACGCTCGACGAGCATTCCGCCTGGCTGCGCGGGGTGCTGGCGTCGCCGGACAGGGTGCTGTACGTCGTCGAACTCGACGGCGTGCCGGTCGGCACCGTCCGGTTCGATCGCGAGGGCGACGGTGTCTGGGAGGTCAGCATCACTCTCGCGCCGGAAAGCCGGGGCCGCGGCCTGTCGACCTCGGTGCTGGCGGAAGGTGAGCGGGCCTTCACCGCTGGTCACCGGGTGCGGGTGGTGGTGGCGGCCGTGCATCAGGACAACGCGGCGTCGGCCGCGCTCTTCGAGCGGGCCGGGTACGCCGAGGCCGCGCCTGCCGTCGACGGTTTCCGGAAGCTGCGTAAGACTGTGTCCTGACCAGACCGTCGTCAGGGAGGCGTTTCGCCCATGTCAGCACAGGAAGTCCGGATCGGCGCGCACCGCATCGGGGCCGGGCATCCGCCGTTCGTCATCGCCGAAATGTCCGGTAACCACAACGGTGAACTCGGCCGGGCGCTGGAAATCGTCGACGCGATCGCCGAAACCGGCGCGCAAGCGGTCAAACTCCAGACCTACCGGCCCGACACGATCACCATCGACGTCGACACCCCCGCGTTCCGGGTCAGCGACTCGCATTCGCTGTGGGGCGGCGAGAACCTCTACAAGCTCTACGAGCGCGCCCACACGCCGTGGGAATGGCACGGGCCGCTGTTCGAGCGTGCCCGCGCCCGAGGTCTCGAGATCTTCTCCAGCCCGTTCGATCCGACCGCCGTCGAGCTGCTGGAGTCGCTGGACGCGCCCGCGTACAAGATCGCGTCGTCGGAGATCGTCGACCTGCCGCTGATCGAACTGTGCGCGAAGACGGGCAAGCCGCTGATCATCTCGACCGGGATGGCCAGCGTCGCCGAGATCGACGCGGCGGTCCGGACGGCGCGCGAGGCGGGCAACGACCAGCTGATCGTGCTCGGCTGTACCGCCAGCTACCCGGCGTCGCCCACCGAGAGCAACCTGCGCGGTCTGCCCGTCCTGGCGGGCGTGACCGGGACACTTGTCGGCCTGTCCGACCACACGCCCGGTATCGGCGCCCCGCTGGCGGCCGTCGCGCTCGGCGCCGTCGCCATCGAAAAGCACGTGACGCTGGCCAGGAGCGACGGCGGTGTCGACTCGGAGTTCTCCCTGGAACCCGCCGAGCTGGCCGCGCTGGTCACCGAATCGCACCGCGCCTGGGAAGCGCTGGGCGCGGCGGTGATCGGGCCGCGCGAGAGCGAGAAGGAAGGCCTGCGGCTGCGGCGTTCCCTGTACGTCGTCGAAGACGTGCGTGCCGGGGACACGGTGACGAGGGAGAACGTCCGCTCGATCCGGCCGGCCGGTGGGCTGGCGCCCGCCGAGATCGTGAACGTACTCGGCCGCACCTTCTCGGCCGATGTCCCGAAGGGCACCGCGCTCACCTGGAGCCTGATCTAACGGAAGAAGCCGTGGACCTCGTCGATGACGCGGTCCACGTCGGCGTCGGTCAACGCGGGGAACAGCGGCAGCGAGAGTTCCTGGCTGTAGTACAGCTCCGCGTTCGGGCACATTCCGCGCTGGTACCCGAGATCCTCGAACACCGGGTGCCAGTACGCGGGGATGTAGTTGACCTGCACGCCGATTCCCTTGTCCCGCAAGTGATCGAACAGTGCGCGACGGCGTCCTTCGAGTACTCGCAGTGGATACAGGTGCCACACCGGGTCCGCGCCTTCGCGCACCGCCGGTGTCAGCACGCCGTCCACAGAGGACAGTGCGGCGGTGTAGCGCGCGTGGATCTCGGCGCGGCGCCTCTTGAACTCGGCGAGCCTGCGAAGCTGGCTGCTTCCCAAGGCGCACAACACATCCGGCAGCCGGTAGTTGAGGCCGAACTCGTGCACCTCTTGGTGCCACGCGCCTTCGTCCGGATAGCGCTGCGCGGACTTGTCCCGCACCAGGCCGTGATTGCGGAAACCCCGGGCACGCGCCAGCAGTTCGTTCGAACCCGCGACCACCGCGCCGCCCTCGGCCGTGGTGAGGTTCTTGGTGGGGAAGAAGGAGAACGTGGTGAGGTCGGCGAGCGAGCCGACCGGCCTGCCCTGCCAGCTCCCGCCGACGGAATGCGCGGCGTCCTCCAGCAGCAGCGCGCCGTTGTCGCGGGCGATGCGGCCGAGTTCGTCCAGTTCCGCCGGGTGGCCGGCGTAGTCCACGGCCGCGACGACCTTGGTCCGTGAGGTGACGGCGGCCGACGCGGCCGCCGGGGCGAGGTTGCCGGTGTCCGCCTCGACGTCGGCGAAAACGACCTTGCCGCCGAGCAGCGCGGCCGTCGCGGCCGTGGCGACGAAGGTCATCGGCGAGGTGACGACCTCGTCGCCGGGGCCGATCCCGGCGGCCGCGTACGCGACGTGCAGCGCGGCCGTGCCCGAGGTGACGGCCACGGCGGGCGTGCCGCCGGTGTGCTTCGCGAGGTCTTCTTCGAAGCGCGCGACGGCGGGCCCGGTGGTCAGCCAGTCGCCGCGCAGCACCTCGGTGACGGCGGCGATGTCCTCGTCCGAAACGGATTGACGACCGTAGGGGAGAAAGTCAGCCATACTGTTCGACCAGGTCACGCAGCTCGTCCGCGCCGAGCCACAGGTCGTTGGTGTCCGAGCGATAGGCGAAGTTCTCCGCCACGGCCTCGCCGCCCGTCGGTGGCTCGTAACCCCAGCCCGCGATATGCGGCTGCACGACGTACCGGTCGCGCAATCGCACCGTCCGGCGGGCGTCGTCGGGGGCGATCATCTCTTCGTGCAGTTTCTCACCGGGGCGGATGCCGACCTCGTGCATCGGCGAACCGGGCGCGATCGCCTGCGCGAGATCGACCAGCCGCATGCTCGGGATGCGCGGCACGTACAGCTCGCCGCCGTTCATCTGGTCGAAGGAATCGATCACGAACTGCACGGCCTGCGGGAGCGTGATCCAGAAGCGGGTCATCTCCTTGTGCGTGATCGGCAGCGACTCACCCTTGGCCGCGAGCGCGCGGAAGAACGGGATCACGCTGCCGCGTGAACCCATGACGTTGCCGTAGCGGACCACGGAGAACCTGGTCGGATGCGTCGCGGCGTAGTGGTTCGCGCTGATGAACATCCGGTCGGCGCACAGCTTCGTGGCGCCGTAGAGGTTGATCGGGCTGGACGCCTTGTCCGTCGACAGCGCGACGACCTTCTTCACCCCCGTGTCGATCGCGGCCTCGATGACGTGCTGCGAGCCGACGACGTTGGTCTGCACGAATTCGAACGGGTTGTACTCACCCGTGTCGACCTGCTTGAGCGCGGCGGCGTGCACCACGTAATCGACGCCGTGCATCGCGCGCTCGAGGCGGCGGCGGTCCCGGATGTCGCCGATGAACCAGCGCAGCCGCGGATCGTTGTCGAACTGCTGGCGCGCTTCGTACTGCTTGAGCTCGTCGCGAGAGAGCACGACCAGCCGTCGCGGGTTCAGCTCGGCGAGGGCGTAGGTGATGAACGCCTTGCCGAACGAACCGGTCCCGCCGGTGAGCAGGATGCTGGAGCCATCCAGCTCGGACATCGTCGACCTCCGCGTTTCGGTGCTACTGCCGCAGGACATCATGTCACCCATGGATCCAGACCCCGGGGCCCACGTGGTCAACGCCGTCATCCAGGCACGCGCGTCGTCCACCCGGCTACCTGGCAAGGTCCTCCGTCCGCTGGCGGGCCGGAGTGTGCTCGGCTGGGTGATCCGCGCGGCGGCGGCATCTCCGGGGATCGACGACGTCGTGGTCGCGACCTCGACGGAGGCCGACGACGACGAGGTGGCCGAAGAGGCCGCCCGGCACGGTGCCCTGGTCGCGAGAGGGCCGCTCGACGACGTCCTCGCGCGTTTCGCGGTCGCTGTCGAGTCGTACCCGGCCGACGCGGTGGTGCGGCTCACGGCGGACTGCCCGCTGCTGGATCCCGGGCTCATCGGCCAGCTCGTGGCGCAATGGCGCGCCCAGCCGTCACTCGACTACCTGAGCACCGTGCTGGTGCGCACCCTGCCGCGCGGCTTCGACGCCGAACTCGTGCGCACCGCGGTGCTCGTCGAACAGATCGAGACGGCTCAGGGTGCCGATCGCGAGCACGTGACTTCCGGCGTCTACGCGGCCCCGGGGCGGTATTCCTGCGCCGGGATCGTCGTGAGCCCGCCCGCCGACGACCTGCGCGTGACCTTGGACACCGTCGAAGACTGGGCGGTCATCGAAGGAATCGTGGCCGAACTGGGCGACCGCGCCGGTGACTGGCGCGAGGTGGTCGCGGTGCTGCGCTCACGGCCCGACCTGGTGAAACTCAACGCGCATATCGAGCAGAAGAAGGTCGCCCGATGACCCGGCTGCTGCTCCGGGCGGACGCCTCGCCGTCGATCGGTGCCGGGCACGTCTCGCGCATGGTCGCCTATGCCGAACGCGCGGTCGCGCGTGGCTGGGAGGTCGTGTTCTCGGGCCGGGTGGACAACGCCGAATGGCTGGCAGCCCGGTTCGGCGACCTTTCGGTTCCGGTGGTGCCGTCGGTGCCCTTCGAGGGCTTCGACGCGGTGGTCGTCGATCACTACGGGCTCGGCGAGCTGCGTGAAGAGGTCAACGCCGCGGGTGCGCTCCTGGTGTCCATCGAGGACGACGTGTTCGGCAGGCGCGCGGCGGACGTCGTGGTCGACTGCGCCTTCGAGCCGGAGCCTCGGCCTGTGGACGGCTCGGGCGAGCTGCTGCGCGGCGCGCGGTACGCGCCGCTGAGGGAAGCCGTCGTGAAGGCGAGGGAAAAGCGTTCCGTGCGACGGCCCGGCGGTGAACGGCCGCGGGTGACCGTCGTGCTGGGAGGCGGTGCGGAATGGGCCGAAACGGTCAGCGCGCTCTTGCACGCCCTCCGCGACACTCGGCTGCCCTTCGAAGCCGACGTGCTCGTCCGCGGTGAGCCGTCCGTGCCGGAACCTCTGCCTGGTCAGGAGTTCCGTATCCGGCCACCCGGGCCTGGGCTGCTCGACCTCCTGGTCGAAACGGAGGTGGCGATCAGCGCGGCGGGGGTGACCCTTCTCGAACTGTGCTGTCTCGGCGTACCCACCGCTGTCGTCCGCCTGGTGGAGAACCAGGACGCGGGATATCGCGCGGCACTCGATCTCGGGTTGGCGGCCGGGCTGGGGAGCGGGGACGCGCTCGACGACCTGGCCACCGAGACGCTCAAGGGCCTGTTGTCGGACTCGGTGTCGCGTAACGGTCTGTCCAGGACTTCGATGGCTCTTGTGGACGGCCGCGGAGTGGACCGCGTGCTGGACCGACTGGAGAAGACGAGGATGGCGGAATGACGACCACGGCGGAGCGACGTGAGGCCGACGCCGTTCCGGAACCGAAGCCACGTCGAGGGTTTCTCGTCGTCCTGCTCGGGTTCGGATTGCTGTTCCTCGCCGGATGCTGGGCGGCTTGGTTCTTCACCATCGACGACGCCTTCATCACCTTCCGGTATTCGGGGAACATGGCGGACGGTCACGGTCCGGTGTGGAACGTGGGCGAAGACCCGATCGAAGGGTTCACGAACTTCCTCTGGATGCTTTGGCACGTCCCGTTCGCGCTCGCGGGCCTGCCGCTGGAGACCGTCGCCAAGGTGACATCCGTCGTGCTGGGCGGCCTGATCCTCGTGATGCTGGTCCGCTCGGGGCAGCGCGCGGCCGGCGTCCTCGGCGCGCTCGTGGCGGGCGGTGCGCTACTGCTGTTCGTACCGACCTACTTCCACGTCACCGCCGGTCTGGAGACCATCGCCTTCGCCGCCGTCGTGTTGCGTGCCGCGATCGTCGGCGTGGATCTCGTCCAGGGTCGTGCGGCGCGCGACTGGGAACCGCCGCTCTTGCTGCTGCTCGCCGGGATGATCCGGCCCGAGGGGGTCCTCGCGGCCGTCCCCGCCTTCCTGATCTGGGCGTGGCTCGGGCGCAAGAGCGGCCGGACCTGGGCACTGGTCGCCGGTGTGGCCGTCGTCGGCGGCGGGTACTTCGCCTGGCGGTGGACGTACTTCGGGCATCCGTTCCCGAACACCTTCTACGTCAAGTTCGGCAACCTCGACGCCGGGTCGGTCTGGCTGGAGACGACCGCCCTGCTCGTCCTCCCGTTGTCGGCGCTGACCGTGTTCCTGCTGTTCCGGAAGGCGAGCAGGGGAGCGGGCCTGGTGCTGTCCTCGGTCGTCCTGCTGACCGGCATGACCTACGCGGTGTCCGGGCCGACCATGGACTACCTCCACCGGTTCGCCTTCCACGCGTTCCCGGTGCTGTGCCTCGGTGCGGGACTGGCCATGGCGCACCTCGGCCGCCGGTGGATCGGCGCGCTTTCCGGAGCGGTGGCGGTCGGCTGGGTCGCGGTCCTCGGTGCCCAGTCCTCGGACCTGGCCGTGATCGCCAACTACGGCCCCGACCTGCAGCGCGCCCACGTCGCCATCGGCAAAGGGCTCGCGAACGCCCGGGTACCGGAGGCGGCCCGGAGTCTCGCGGTCTCCGACGCGGGGGCGATCCCGTACTACAGCGGCTGGAAGTCGATCGACTACATCGGACTGAACGACGAGGCCATCGCGCACGGCACCCCGCCGACCGACGTCGTGAAGGCGGCCCGCCCGACGGTCATCGTCGTCACCGCGCGAGGGCCCGGCGCCACCCCCGGCTGGGCGTACGGTCTCGTCGTCCCCGACGCGGCGCGGGACTATCAGCTGGTCGCGGACGTCCAGATGCGGGAAGGCTACTTCCAAGAGGTGTTCGTCTTGCCCGAGTACGCGGCTCAGGTCAAGACCGCCGTCACCGCGTCCGTCGACGAGGCCCAGCGCCGCAACGACCCCGGCCGGTACGAAGACACCATCGACCGTTGGCTCGACCGGCTGCGTGCCCAACTGCCGGGAGGCTGAGGACGCGGGAAAGCTGCTGTCCGAGTACCGGATCGACCTCGATCGAGGACCGCGGCTGTCCTCGATCCTCCCTACCGTCGGCCTCATGACCGATGAGATCACGCCGTTCACGATCGCCGTCCCCCAGCGCGACCTCGACGACCTCGCCGCCCGCCTGGCGAACACCCGCTGGCCCGACGAGATCGACGGCGTCGGCTGGGGGCTCGGGACGCCGCTCGGATATCTCCAGGAGCTCGCCGAGTACTGGCGGCTCCGTTACGACTGGCGCGCTCACGAGGAGCGCCTCAACGGGTTTCCGGGTTACCTGACGAACATCGACGGCGCGAACGTCCATTTCCTGCACGCGCGGTCACCGGAGCCGGACGCGATCCCGCTGGTGCTCACGCACGGCTGGCCGGGGTCCATTGTGGAATTCCTCGACGTCGTCGGGCCGCTCTCCGATCCGCGCGCGTACGGCGGCGACCCCGGGGACGCGTTCCACGTCGTCGTGCCGTCGCTGCCGGGGTTCGGGTTCTCGGGGCCGACGACCGAGGCGGACTGGGGTACCGGACGGATCGCCGATGCCTGGGGCGTGCTGATGTCGCGCCTCGGGTATGAGCGGTTCGGGCTGCATGGCGGCGATTGGGGTGCGATCGTGTCGCGCGACGTGGGCGTCCGGTGCCCGGAGCGGGTGATCGGCGCGCATCTGACGATGGTGCCGCACGCGGTGCCGGAATCCGAGGCCGATCTCGCGGGGCTCACCGGTGACGAACTGGCGCGGGGAGAGGCGGCGTTGGCGCGGGGGCGGGAGTTCCAGACCGGGGAACTGGGCTACGCGATGATCCAGGCGACCAAACCGCAAACGCTTTCCTACGGGCTCACCGACTCACCGGCCGGACAGCTCGGCTGGCTGGTGGAGAAGTTCAAGTCCTATTCGGACTCGCGGGACGTCCCGGAGGACGCGATCGATCGCGACGATCTGCTCACCAGCGTGATGCTCTACTGGCTCACCGGCACGGCGAACTCGTCTTCGCGGATCTACGCCGCGCTGGGTCCGGCTTGGGGCGAGGGGCCGGCGGAGTCCACAGTGCCCACCGGGGTGGCCGTGTTCCCGAAGGACACCGGCCTGCCGATCCGGCACCTCGCCGAGCGCACCGACAACATCGTGCACTGGTCCACTCCGGACCGCGGGGGTCACTTCCCCGGGCTGGAGGTGCCGGACCTGCTCATCGACGACCTGCGGACGTTCTTCCGGCCGCTGCGCTCCTGACTGCTATGAAAGGTCCTTTACTTGCAAAATTTGCAAGTAAAGGACCTTTCATAGCGCGCGTCAGAGGTACTGGCCCGGCCCGTGCGATTCGCCCGCGGCACCGTGACCGCCGAGGGCGCCGCCCGCGGAAGGCCCGGCCGGGAGCCCGCGGCGCATCTGCTCCAGCTGCACCCGCGCGGCCATCTGCTGCGCGAACAGCGCGGTCTGGATGCCGCTGAACAGCCCTTCCAGCCAGCCGACCAGCTGAGCCTGCGCGATCCGCAGCTCGGCATCGGACGGCGTCGAGTCCTCGGTGAACGGCCTCACCAGCCGCTCCAGCTCGTCCTGCAGCTCCGGCGCCAACGCCTGCTCCAGCTCGCGGATGGAGGTCTGGTGGATCTCGCGCACGCGGTTGCGGCTGGCGTCGTCCAGCGGCGCGGCGCGGACCTCCTCCAGCAGCTGTTTGATCATCGTGCCGATACGCATCACCTTGGCGGGTTCCTCGACGAGGTCGCCGAGCGATTCCTCCTGCCCCTCCTCGCCGGAGCCGGGGGAGGCGATGCGTGCGGTGCCGACCGGGGTGCCGTCGGGACCGACGACCACCACATGGTGTGGGGAGTCTCCGCCGCCGTCACCGGGGGTGGTCGATTCGCGGGAAACTGGGTCGGTCATGTGCTCCATCCTGGCCTACGTCGGGCGCGAAGCGCAGTGTGGTTTTCGGCGCCGTCTCCGAGCGTAGCGGGAATCGTCGCACCCCGTGTTCGGGCAGCCAACCCCGGGTAAAGCGCCAAACCACACGTCCGTACGGTGTCCCCATGGCGTTCGACGTCGCTCGTATCCGTGGGTTGTTTCCCGCGCTGGGTGACGGCTGGATTCACTTCGACGGCGCCGCCGGAATGCTCGTACCTGAACAGGTCGCTTCGGCCGTATCCACGGCCATGCGCGCTCCGGTGTCCGGACCGGGTGGAGCGTTTCCGGCCTCCCAGCGTGCGGAAAGCATTGTCACGGCCGCTCGCCGGGCGGTCGCCGACCTGGTCGGCGCCGATCCGGCCGGAGTCGTGCTCGGCCCCAACGCGCCCGATCTCATCCGCCGTCTCGTCGACGCGATGGCCGACCGCTGGACGATCGGCGACGAGGTCGTCGTTTCCCGGCTCGACGAGGAGGCCAACCTCGCGCCGTGGCGCCGCGCGGCGAAACGCGTCGGCGCGGTCGTGCGCTGGGGCGAGATCGACATCGAGACCTGCGAGCTGCCAGCCTGGCAGTACGAGAACCTTGTTTCCGCGCGCACCAAGGCCGTCGCGGTGACGCTGGCGTCCGGTTCGGTCGGCACCCGGCCCGACGTCCCGACGGTGATCGAGTTCGCCAAACGGGTCGGCGCGCTGGTGGTCGTCGACGCGACGTACGCGGCGCCGTTCGTCCCTCTGGACCTCAACGCGCTCGGCGCCGACGTGATGGTGGTTTCGGCGCAGGCCTGGGGCGGTCCGTCGGTGGGGGCGCTGGTCTTCCGCGACCCCGAACTGCTCGAACGTCTGCCGTCGGTGTCGCTCGATCCGGCCGCGCGCGGTCCGGCCCGGATGGAGCTGGGGCCGCACGCGTACCCGTTGCTGGCCGGGCTGGTCGCGTCGATCGACTATCTGGCCGGTCTGGACGACGCCGCGATGGGCTCGCGGCGCGAGAAGCTGGTGACGTCGCTGGGTTCGGCGAAGTCGTACCACGCGGGACTTCTGGCGCAGCTGTCCACGGACCTGCGTTCGCTGCGGCACGTCATGGTCATCGGTGACGCCATGCGCAGGATCCCCGCGCTCGCGTTCGCCGTCGCGGGCAAGAAGGCGCCCGAGGTCGCCGAATACCTGGCGTCCCAGGGGCTCTGCGCCTTCGCCGACGACGGTACGAGCGGTGTCTTCGGATCGCTCGGCGCCGCCGAAGTCGGCGGCGCCGTCCGCATCGGGCTCGCGCATTACTCGAACGTCTTCGAGGTCAATCAGCTCGTCCGGGTGCTGGAAGAGATCCGTTAACTCTTCGCTGCGAGAAGAACTTTGCCGAAAACCGTGCCATCTTCGAGCGCGCGGTGCGCGGACGCGGCCTCGGCCATCGGGACGACCTGGCCGACGATCGGCTGCACCGAACCCTGCTCCACCAACGGCCACAGGCGCTCGCGGACGTCGGCGACGATCGCCGCCTTCTGCTCCAGCGGCCGTGAACGCAGGCCCGCGCCGTACAGGCTCGCGCGTTTGCCCATCACCTTGCCGATGTTGAGCTCGCCCTTGACCCCGCCCTGCATACCGATGATCACGAGCCTGCCGTCCATGGCCAGCGCGTCGATGTTGCGGTCGAGGTACTTGGCGCCCATGTTGTCGAGGATGATGTTCGCGCCGCCGGTCTCGGCGCGCAGGACCTCGACGAAATCCTGCTCCTTGTAGTTGATCGCGATGTCGGCGCCGAGCTGGCGGCAGCGCTCCAGCCGGTCTTCCGAACCCGCCGTCACCGCGACGGTCGCGCCGAGCGCCTTCGCGACCTGGATCGCGTGCGTGCCGATGCCGCCCGCGCCGCCGTGGACGAGTAGGACCTCACCCTCGGACAGGCCGGCGTGCATCACCACGTTCGCCCAGACGGTGCACGCGACTTCGGGCAGTCCGGCGGCCGCGAGCAATTCGACTTCGGCGGGAAGCGGAAGCAGTTGTCCTGCCGGGACGGCGACCTTTTCGCCATAGCCGCCACCGGCGAGCAAAGCACAAACCTCGTCGCCGATTCGCCATCCTTCGACGCCTTCGCCGATTTCGGCGATCGTGCCCGAACATTCGAGTCCGATGATTTCGCTCGCCCCTGGCGGAGGCGGATAGTTTCCCTGGCGTTGCAGCAGGTCAGCCCGGTTGACGGCGCTCGCGGCGACGTCGATGACGACTTCGCCTTCACCGGCCACGGGATCGGGGACCTCTGTCCATTCGAGAACATCGGGATCGCCGGGCTCACGGATGGTGATCGCGTACATACGAACGACCCTATCCCGGTGTCATAAAGTCCGCCGAACGTCGGTTGACCTGTGGCGCAAACCACACAAAGGTGTCGCCCATGTCATATTCGCGAAGAAGCATTGTTCCCTCGATCGTGGTAGCGGCCACCGCGGCGCTCACGGTCGGGATGGCACCCGCCGCGACGGCGGCCACGGGGATCGACGGTCCCGCGCTGGCGAAGCAGCTCGTCGACAAGGTCAACGTGAACAACGTCAACCGGCACCTGATCGCGTTCCAGCGGATCTCGGACGCGACCGGTGGCCGCCGCGCGGCCAGCACCGAGGGCCACAAGCGATCCGCGGAATACATCGCGACGAAGCTGGAGCAGGCGGGCTTCGCGGTCACGCGGCAGGAGTTCCCCTTCACCTACGCGGAGACCCTCGCGGAGACGCTGACGGTCGGGGGCGCCGACGTCCCGATCATCATCATGTCCTACAGCCCGTCGACGCCCGCGGGCGGAATCACCGCGCCGCTCGCGGTGGTCCCGGTCGATGACACCAGCGGCTGCGAAGCGGCCGACTACGCGGGCGGCGTCGCCGGCAAGATCGCGCTGATCCAGCGCGGTGGCTGCTCCTTCGCGCAGAAGCAGGCGACGGCCGCCGAGGCGGGAGCCCTCGGCGCGGTCGTCTACAACAACGTCCCTGGCCCGGTCAACGGCACCCTGGGCGACCCGGCCGCGGGCAAGATCCCGACCGGTGGCATCACCCAGGCCGACGGCCAGGCGCTCGCCGGCAAGGCAGGCGCTTCGGTCACCCTCGACCTGCGTGCCTTCCAGGAGCAGCGGACCAGCTACAACGTCCTCGCCGAGACCAAGACCGGCCGCAAGGACAACGTCGTGATGCTCGGTGCCCACCTCGACAGCGTCACCGAGGGCCCCGGCATCAACGACAACGGCACCGGTTCCGCCGCGCTGCTGGAGACCGCGCTGCAGCTGGGCAGCAAGCCCAAGGCCAACAACGCCGTCCGCTTCGGCTGGTGGAGCGCCGAGGAGTTCGGACTCGTCGGCTCGACCTACTACGTCAACTCGCTGAGCTTCGAACAGCAGCTCGACATCGCGCTCTACTACAACTACGACATGATCGGCTCGCCGAACGCGGCGTACTTCGCCTACGACGGTGACAACTCCGACGGTGTCGGCGAGGGTGCGGGCCCGTACGGCTCGGGTCAGCTCGAAAAGACCTTGGTCGACTATCTGCAGCTCGGCAAGGGTGTCCCGGTGGAGGGCACGGACTTCACCGGCCGCTCGGACTACCAGGGCTTCATCCGCGCCGGCATCCCGGCAGGTGGCCTCTTCACCGGCGCCGAAGGGGTGAAGACCGCCGCACAGGCCGCCAAGTGGGGCGGTAGCGCCAATGTTCCTTACGACAAGTGCTACCACCAGGCCTGCGACAACCTCGGCAACGTCGACCGCGTCGCGCTCGACCGCAACTCCGACGCCGTCGCCTGGGCGCTGGGCGTGTACGCGATCAGCACCGAGAACATCAACGGTGTCTCGGGTGCCAAGGCCGCGAAGGCGCAGGAGCTTCGCGCGGCCGAGCGGTCGCGGCAGCGGAGCCTGACGGCTTCCGTCCACGCTGACGACCACCACGTCGCCGCCTGATCCGAGTACGCCGAAGCCCCCTTCCTCGCCTGGCGCGGGGAAGGGGGCTTCGGCGATGCTGTGGGCGTGGAGTACGTGTCCAGAGTGCCGCGACCACCGCTGGACGGGCTGATCGACGACCTCTACTACCTGCGCGGGTCGCCGCCGTACGCCCGGCTGACGCTGCCGCCGATGCCAGGGGCGTTCCTCATCGTCAACCTCGGAGCGCCGTTCCGCATCCGCGCCGGCACCGATATCGAGGCGGCCGAGTACGCCGACGGCTGCGTGGTCACGACGCCCACCCGTGCGGTGGAGTTCGGCTACCCACCCGGGAGCCGGTCCGTCGGCGTGCACTTCAAGGCGTGGGGGCCGTCGCCGTTCCTGCCGATGCCCGCGGCCGAGCTGTGCGACCGGCCGGTGACCCTGGAGCAGGTTTGGGGCAGGTCCGCCGTCGCCGAGCTGCGCGACCGGCTGGCCACCGCCGGCGGACCGCACCAGATGCTGACGCTCCTCGAGGAGGAGCTGACGCGACGGCTGCGCGAGACCGCCGGCTTGGGGCTGGTCCGCCATACGAGCAGCGTCCTCGCGGCGACCGGTGGGGCGGCGGCGATCGGCGGGCTGAGCGTCGCGGCGGGGGTCAGCAGCACTCACCTGGTGAAGCGCTTCAAGGAGCTCGTCGGCGTCACGCCGAAGCGGCTGGCCCGCACCTATCGCCTCACCGCCACCGTGTTCGCGATCGACCCCGCCGGGCCGGTCGATTGGAGCGCCCTCGCCGGCGCGGCAGGCTACTTCGACCAGGCGCATTTCGGCCACGAGTTCCGGGAGTTCACCGGGCTCACGCCGACCCGGTACCTCGAAGTCCGGCGGCGGTTCCTGCGCGAACATCCCGGTCACGCGCTGGACGGCTGGCCGCTGCCCGCCGCTTGATTTCTTACAAGAGCGGCGGCTCGCGACCCGCTAGTTTCGGGGCACCCCAAGCAGAGGAGAGCCCGTGGGCAAGGTGGTCATGTACGGCTCGGTGTCGGTGGACGGCTTCATCGCGGACGAGAGCGACCAGCCCGGACCGCTGTTCGACTGGTTGACCGGCGGTGACGTCCCCTTGGACGAGAGCGGAGCGCTCAAGGTGTCGCAGACGTCGTACGACCACACCCGGCCGTACTGGGACGAGATCGGGGTGACGATCGCCGGCCGCCGCGTCTTCGACCTGACCGACGGCTGGGACGGGAAGCCGCCGAGCGGGATCGACCACGTGGTCGTCGTGACGCACCGGCCGTCGCCCGAGGGCTGGGACCAAGAGGCGCCGTTTCACTTCGTCGACGGTGTCGAGGCGGCCGTGGCGAAGGCGCGGGAGCTCGCGGGCGACCGCGTGGTCGAGGTCGCCGCCGGCGACGTCGGTGGCCAAGCGCTCGCCGCGGGCCTGGTCGACGAGGTGCGCATGGACGTCGCACCCGTGGTGTTCGGGTCCGGCAAGCGCTACTTCGGGTCGGTCCAGGCCCAGCACCTGCTGGAGGATCCGTACGTGGTGCTTCAGGGCGACCGGGTGCTTCACCTGTGCTATCGGGTGCGCCGGTGAGGCCCGAGAGCGTCTTGCCGAGTACATGAAGGCCCCCTTCCTTGCGCCTAGGTACAGGAAGGGGGCCTTCATGTACTTCAGGCGTGCATTACCCCAGGCTGTTGGTCGCGAAGGTGTCGCACCTGGCAGGCTGGCCGGTCGAGAAGCCGGTGGTGAACCACTTCTTCCGCTGCGCCGAAGTGCCGTGACTGAACTTCGACTCGTCGACGCGGCCGCCGCCGAGCTTCGACTGGATGTAGTCGTCACCGATCCGCGAAGCGGTGTCCAGCGCGGAGTCGATGTCCTCCTGGCTGATCTCGGTGATCAGCGGCCGCCCGGATTCGGTCGGGGTGGTGGTGGCGTGGTGCGCCCAGACGCCGGCGTAGCAGTCGGCCTGCAGTTCGAGCCGCACCGAGCCGGACGTCGGCCCGCTCCCGGTGCCCTTTTTGGACACTCCGGTGAGGTTCTGCACGTGGTGCCCGTATTCGTGGGCCAGCACGTACGCCTCCGCGAACGGCCCGCCCTGCGCGCCGAACCGGGTGCGGAGTTCGTTGAAGAAGCCGAGATCGATGTAGACCTCGGAGTCGCCAGGGCAGTAGAACGGCCCGACGTCCGAAGTCGCGCTGCCGCAGGCCGTGTTCACGCCACCGTTGAAGAAGTTGGTGACGGCCTTGCGGTAGGTCGACCCGGACCGCTGGAACTCCTGCGCCCAGTAGTCCTGGATCGAGTTGATGACGGCGACGATCGCGCAGTCGTGGTTCCGGTTCGCGTCCGCGCCGGTCTTGCACTCCTGCGACAGCGACGTGTTGTCCATCTGCTGCCCGGAGCCCACGCCGCCGAGACTGCCCGAGGACGGGTTCAGGCTCACGCCGCCGAACTGGGAGATGAGGAAGTAGATGACGAGGCCGACCACGCTGAGCCCGCCGCCGCCGAGTGCCACCCGGCCGCCGATACCGCCGCCACCACCGCCGCGCAGGTCCTCGACCTCGGAGGTGTCCAGTCCCGCGCCTTCGTCGAATCGCACGGGGGAAAGCGTAGCCGGAAGACCCCGGATATGCCTGGGTGCGGCCACCCGGAGCGGCCGCACCCAGAACTACCGAGGTTGTCTTGTTCCGATCGCCGGTTGGCCGCGATCACCGGGCCGGCGCCGGGCACTGCCGAGGCGGTCGAAGAGGCCGCGAACCCGAAACAGGCCGGAGTGACGCCGAATGCGCGAGAATTGTCGAGCGCATCTTGAGATGCCCGCGCTCATCGCTGTTCGCAGTCGCGACCGACCCGGTCCTTTCCGTTCCGGTCGCGGGGACACAGCAGGCGGTCAACCGCGAGAATCACCCGCCATACCACCACCTGACCCTTCCCGGCTGGGGAGCAGGTCCGGCGACCCTTCGAGGAGATCGCCCGGTACTTGCCCGACCATCCGCTGACAAGCAGAATGCGCCTTTTCGCGCCGAGTCTCAACCTTTTCGTAACCCTCCTTCGGGCGAATGTCCCGCCGGGTTTTTCACGGGCCGAAAAGTGACCGGTGGGTATGCGCCTTGTGCGATCAACGCTCTACTCTGCGTGGATGGCGGTGGAGCAGAAGGAAGTGCGCTGGCTGTCCGAGTCCGAGATGGTCGCTTGGCGCTCGTACATCGTCGCCACCATGCGGCTACGGCAGCGTCTGCATCGCGAACTCTCCGAACGCCACGACGTCACCCTCGCCGACTACGAGGTCCTGGTCTGCCTTTCGCTCCAGCCCGACCGGCGGATGCGGATGACGGAGCTGGCGAGCATGCTCGGCTCGACCAAGAGCAGGCTTTCGCACCAGATGGTCCGCCTGGAGGCCGACGGGCTCATCCGCCGCACGCGCGACCCGGCGGACAAACGCGGTGTCGTCGCGGAGATGACGGAACGCGGCGCGGAACTGCTGGAGGGTGCCGCGCCGACGCACGTCGAGGGCGTCCGGGAGCATCTGATCGACCTGCTGAGCCCCGAAGAGCAGCGCGTGCTGGGGCAGGCTTTCGGGCGGGTGCTGGATCACCTGTCGGAGATCGACGGTCTTCCGCGCCTGCCGCCGATCACTTCTTGAGGGCGTTGAGCCGCGCCGCCTGACGGGTCAGGTGCGCGCGCTCGGCCAGGTTGGCCGCCTTGGCGGCGGCCTCGCCGTACAGCCGCGCCGCCGTCGCCAGGTCGCCGTCGCGCTCGTGCAGGTACGCCGCCACCGCCGCGTACCGGGGCAGCGATTCGTCCAGTTCCGCGAGCGCGGCCAGGCCCGCGCGCGGTCCGTCCGCCTCGCCGACGGCCACCGCGCGGTTGAGCCGGACGACCGGGCTGCCGGTCAGCCGCGCGAGTTCGTCGTACCACTCGACGATCTGCGTCCAGTCGGTCTCCTCGGCGGTGGGCGCGTCGGCGTGGAGCGCCGCGATGGCGGCCTGTGCCTGGAACTCGCCCAGCCGGTCGCGGGCGAGCGCCGCCTGCAGGATCTCGACGCCCTCGGCGATCAGGCGGGTGTCCCAAGCGCCGCGGTCCTGTTCGGCGAGCGGTACCAGTTCGCCGCCGGGAGCCGTCCGCGCGGCGCGCCGGGCGTGGTGGAGCAGCATGAGGGCGAGCAGGCCCGCGACCTCGGGATGGTCGATCGAGGCCGCGAGACGGCGGGTGAGCCGGATGGCTTCGGCGGCGAGGTCGACGTCGCCGGAATAGCCCTCGTTGAACACCAGGTAGAGCACGCGGAGCACGGTGGCGACGTCGCCTGCCTGGTCGAAACGCACTCCGGAGACGGTGCGCTTGGCCCGGCTGATGCGCTGCGCCATGGTCGCTTCGGGCACCAGATACGCCTCGGCGATCTGGCGGGTGGTCAGCCCGCCGACGGCGCGCAGGGTGAGCGCGACCGCCGAAGACGGCGTGAGCGACGGGTGGGCGCACAGGAAGTAGAGCTGCAGCGTGTCGTCCGCCTCGGGGACGGGTCCGGGGGCGGGCTCCTCGTCAACGAGGTCTTCGCGACGGCGACGGGCGGCGTCCGACCGGGCCAGGTCGAGGAACTTGCGCCACGCGACGGTGACGAGCCAGCCTTTCGGGTCCTTCGGGCGGTCACCGGGCCAGACGCGGACGGCTTCGATCAACGCTTCCTGCACGGCGTCCTCCGCCGCCGCGAAGTCGGCGCCGCGGCGGCAGAGGATTCCGAGGACGTTCGGCGTGAGGCTCCGCAGCAGGGCCTCGTCCAGCTCGGCGTTCACTCCGTGATGACGAGCTGCTCACTCAGGACCGGACGCAGTTCGAGCCACTCGTGGATCGGCTTCCCGCCCGCTCCCGGCGCGGCCGACAGCTCCGCCGCCAGTTCGAGCGCTCGCTCGTAGCTGTCGACGTCGATCACCATGAATCCGGCGATGAGTTCCTTGGTCTCGGCGAAGGGACCGTCGGTGACCGGAGGCTTGCCCTCGCCGCCGTACCGGACGAAGGTGCCTTCGGGCGCGAGGGCCTGCTCCTGGACGAACTCGCCGCTCTCCACGAGCCGGGCGGCGAAGTCCTTCATGTAGTTCATGTGCGCCGTGATCTCTTCCGGGGCCCAGTGGTCCATCGGCACGTCGTTGACCGCCGCCGGAGCGCCGCGGTAGTGCTTGAGCAGCAGGTACTTGGGCATGCCGGAAGGGTAATGGCAGTCTGCCGGTCCTTCTGCCTGGTGGGCTATACATCTGACCTCTAGCCTTCTTAACGCGTTCCTCTCTCGCGAAAGGAAGAGCCCTTGTTCCAGGTGAAACGGCTGCTGGTCGTAGTCGGACTCCTCGGTGGTCTACTCGTAGGCGAGGCCGCGGCCTCCGACGAATTCGCGGTTTCCGTCACCAAGGACCACAGCCATCCACTGCCACCCGGCGCCGCCCCCGTGGCTCCGCTCGCTCCCGCCGTCGCCCAGGCGCAGGTCGCCGCCAATCCGGTGGTCTGCGAGGGCGACGGCGTTTCCGGCAAACGTGTCGAGCTGGTCTACGTCCGTGAGGCCGGTCAGCCCGACCGGTACGCGACCGTCGTGCCGTCTCTGCGCGCCTACGCGTCCGGGGTCGACGACGCGTTCAACGACAGCGCCGCGGCGACCGGCGGCAGCAGGCACCTCCGGTACGTGACGACCGCCGGCGCGGGTTGCCAGGTCGCCGTCGCGAACCTCGTGGTGCCCGAAGGCACGTACAAGTCGGGCGCGATCCGTGAACGCGCCATCCAGGCCGGTTTCCACCATGCCGACCGCGACTACATGCTGTTCTCCGACAATCCGCTCACCTGTGCCGGCACCTGGGGTGACAGCGACGACCAGCCCGGTCCCGCCAACGCCTTCAACAACGGCAGGCACTACACGGAGATCGCCGTCCCCTGCTGGGGTGTCAACGCCGCCGCTCACGAACTGGGCCACATGCTCGGCGCCGTCCTGCCGGGCGCCCCGCACTACCAGGGCGGCGGCCACTGCTCCCAGGAATGGGATCTGATGTGTTACGGCGACACCCAGTCCTTCGACTGCACGGAACGCGCTTTCGATCGGCTGCTGGACTGCGGCAACGACGACTACTTCAGCACGACCCCGGCTCCCGGCAGCTGGCTCGCCACCCACTGGAACGTCGCCAACAGCGCCTTCCTGATCAAGAAGGACACCCCCGACAACGACGACGGCCACGCGCGAGGCGGCAAGACCTACGTCATCACCGGCGCGAACGGTGACGCCATCGACGTCGTGGGTTCGTCGACCGGCGGCCTCGTCACCCTCAGCCACCGGCCGCGGAACGACTCCACGAGCCAGAAGTGGGTTCTCGGCTACAACACGGGATTGCAGCTGGTCAACGCCAACAGCCAGCTGTGCGCCGACAGCGCGCAGAGCGGGACGGCGCCCGGTACGCAGATCCTCCAGTACGACTGCAACGGCCAGAACGGCATGCGGTGGGCGTTCCAGCCGCTGGGCAACGGCAAGGTGGCGATCTTCAACTACCTGACCGGCTACGCGATCACCGACGGCGGCGCGTATCCGGCCCCGTTGGTTCAGCGGCCCTACACGGGGGCGGCCAATCAGCAGTGGACGCTGAACCCGGTCGCCGACCCCGGCCCGAAGGCGGGCAAGAAGTACTACCTGACGGTCGCCACCAACGGCAACAGCGCGGCGGTCGTCGACGGTTCGTCGTCGGCGGGCGCGAAGATCACCAACGTCGCGCGGCAGAACGACAACGGCCAGAAGTGGCGGCTCACCGACGCGGGCGGCGGGTACTGGAAGATCTCCAACGAGCGCAGCGGTCAGTGCCTGCGGCCGGTTTCCGGCAGCACCGCGGAGGGCGCGCTCCTGGAACAGACGCATTGTGGTTCGGCCACCAACCAGCAGTGGAAGCTGCTCCGCAGCGCCGATATGCGCTACGGGCTGGTGAACCGGGCGAGCAAGCTGGCGGTGCGACAGGTCGACAACGGGACGGCTTCGCTGCTGGAGCAGCGGCCCTTCCACGGCGGCCGCAGTGACGAGACCGTCTGGGCTCTCGTACCCGCGTGAACGCGAAGCTCCCCAGGTCTGTCGGCCTGGGGAGCTTCGGTTTTCAAGACTGGCGGTAGCGGTGGGATTCGAACCCACGGAGGACAGAGCCCTCGCATGTTTTCAAGACATGTTCCTTCGGCCGCTCGGACACGCTACCGCTGTCGAGGGTATCCGACGGGGCTTTGTCGGAATGCTTCGGATCTAGTCGAAGCGCAGCTTTCCGTTGAGGGTGGTGGCGGGGGCATGGATGGACTAGTCGAAGTCCCAGTCGGTCAGGATCCCCACGAAGAGGAAACCCGCCAGGAGCAGGACGACGATGGCGACGCCGAGGTAGCCGATGATGATCGCCGCGAGCGCCATCCCCTGACCGCCGGCTTCCCCGCGTTTGGCCTTGGAATGCGCGATATGCCCCATGATGACGCCCGCGATCGACGGCAGCCCGCTGCAGGCGACCAGGCTGGCGATCGACACGACGAGTGCCGCGATGGCCAGTCCTTGTTCCTGCGGCGGTTGCGGCGGGCCGTACCCATAGCCCGGTTGCTGGTACGGCTGCCCGTACGGGGGTTGCTGGCCGTAGGGCTGCTGGTGACCGTAGGGGTCTTGCGGGTATGTCACCCGCTCACCGTAACCGCCGGACTTCAGGAAGCCTGGCTCTTCGCGGCCTTTGCCGCGATTCGCGCCTGGACCTCGGGGCGGCGCAACGGCGGCACCGTCGTCGGTGGCTGACGGCGTGCGGGCAGTTCGGTCAGCAGCCGCCGGGTGATCTCGGTGATCTCGGCGACGGCGGCCTCGAAGGGCTCGCGCGTGGCGTCGGACAGGGTCTGCACCCCGGACACCTTGCGGACGTACTGGCGGGCGGCGGCCTCGATCTCGTCCGGCGTCGCCGCCGGCTCAAGCCCTCGAAGCGTCGTGATGTTCCGGCACATGGCCCGATGGTACGTCCGCCCACCGACGTTTCCGAGTGAGCAGATCACGTTTCCGGGTACTTCGATCACACAGTCGGTTAGAAGCTGCCCTGGTTCGTTGACGCCGAAAAACGCGGTTGGGCACCCTCGGCGGAGTGCCCCTCAGACCCCGCTCTCTTCGCCGTGCGCCCGTCGAGCCGATCCGCGAACCGGCCGAACCGTCCCCGATTCCGGAACAGGTCTGGCAGCGTGTCCCGATCGACGCCCTGATCGACCTGGTCACCGAGGTCTTCACCGCCCACGATCTGCCGTGGTCGCGCGCCAGGATGGCCGCCGAGGCGGTGTGCCACGGCGATCTCACCGGAACGCCGGAGTCCGGCGTCGCCGAACTGACGCGGCTGCACCTGCCGATGCTGGCCGACGGCACGGTGCGGCCGAGGGCCGAACCGCTGATGATCGCCGACCGCGGCGCCGCGGCACTGATCGACTACCGTCGCGCGCCAGGGCTGTGGGCCGTCGGCGACGCGATGGACCGGGCGGTGTCCAGGGCGGGCCGGTACGGCGTCGGTCTCATGTCGGTCCGCGGCGTCGGCCCGTTCGGCCGTGCCGGGCACCATGCGGCGAGGGCGTTGCCGCACACCATGATCGGGCTCGTCATGGCGGCGGGTGGCGAACTCGGGAAGGCCGCGAACCCGCTCGGGATGGCCGCCCCGGCCGGTGCGTACCCGGAGTTCGTCCTCGACCTGGAAACCCTGGCGGATGTCGACAGCGCCGCCGTCGCCGGGTTCGCGCTGCTGGTGGAGATCTTCGCCGGGGTGCTTTCGGGCGTCGGCGACCACGATCACGACACCGGCCTGATGGTGATGGCCATCGCGCCGACGACGCTCCGCAGCGCCGAGGGGTTCTACAAAGCCGCGAGCGCGCTGTTCGGCAGTCTGCTCGGCTGGGAGGGCGGTACGCCGGTCCGCTATCCGGGCTGGCGCGAGGCGCAGTACCTCGAACAGTGCCAGGCGCTGGGTGTCCCGCTGAACGAGCCGGTGCACCGCGAGCTCGAAGAACTCGCGAGGGCGTTGCGCCTGGCGCCGTTGCAGGGCCGCTAGGCCAGGACGACGCGGCCGCCTTCGCCGCCGACCTCCACGACGTCGCCGTTCGTCAGCTGACGGCCGCGCCGGACCTCCACCTCGCCGTTGACCGTGACCTCTTCGGCGTCGAGGAGGTCTTTGGCGTGCGAACCGTCTTCGGCCAGGTTGGCCAGTTTGAGGAACTGGCCGAGGCGGATCGGCTCGCCGGTGATCGGGACGTCGTGGATGCTCATGGGGAGATCATCCCCGTGCGTCCATCTTCCGGTACAAGGTGGCGACGTCGGTGTCGAAGTAGCTGCTGTAGGACGTGTCCGGATCGTCGCCGCCGTACAGGTAGCCGCCGATCACGCCGACGACGGTGCCGAGCTCGGTCACGGGGTCGGCACCGACCACCCACGGGCCGCCGCTGGTGCCGGTCGTGAAGCCGGGGCACGCGACGCGCATCTGGTAGGTGTCGGCCTGTGCGCTGGAGCCGTGGCAGACGACCGGCGCCTCCCGCTCGTCGGGATAACCGGTCAGGGTGATCGCGTGGGCGAATCCGCCGCCGGTCAGCAGCGTGTTGGCGCCGGTGATGCTTTCGAGGGTCTTCGTGGTGCCCGCCTGGTGGGCGGTCGCGAAGCCGACGTCGAGATCCGGATCTGAGGACTCGGCCCAGCCTTCGGGGACCTGCGGATCCGAAACGTCCCAATAGCCGTAGGGCGCGACACCGTCGTGATAGCCGGGCGCGAACGAGATCCCCGTCGTGTACTGGCCGCCTTCGCCGTCGTGGAGGCAATGCGCCGCCGTGAGCAGGAGGTCGCCGGGGGCGCTGTGGACGACGCTGGCCGTGCAGAAATGCGTTCCGTCGAGGAAGAGCGCGCCGATCGCCGGAGTGGTCCGCGGCGCGGCGGGGGTGGCCGTCATCGTCGTGTCGGCGTTTTCGGTCGCGGCGGGATCCGGCACGGCGGAGCAACCGGACAGAACGACACAGAGCACGAGCAACAGGGCGCGGCGCATCGCCTTCCTTTCGCTCGTCCACGGCCGTCCGGTCTCCAGATCACCATAAGTGGCACGCGAACACAGCCCGATTCGATCAACGCACAGCAAGCTCACAGCCGTAGTATGTGTTACCTCCGGTAACAGTCGAGCGGGTTGGAGCGGGTATGAAGTCGTTCACGGACAAGGTCGTGGTGATCACGGGCGCGGGCTCGGGGATCGGCAAGGCGCTCGCGATCGAGCTGGCGGGGCGGGGTGCCAGGCTGGCGCTGTCCGATGTCGACGCCGTCCGCGCAGCGGGCACCGTGGCGGAGTGCGAGAAGGCGGGCGCGACCGCGAAGGCGTACGCGCTCGACGTCGCCGACCGTGACGCCGTCCTCGCGCACGCCGAGGAGGTCGCCGTCGATTTCGGTGGCGCCAACGTCGTGGTGAACAACGCCGGGGTCGCGCTCGGGGCCACGGTCGAGGAAATGACCTGGGATGACTACGACTGGCTGATGGGGATCAATCTCGGCGGCGTGGTCAACGGCACGAAAGCCTTTCTGCCGCAGGTGATCGCTTCGGGCGACGGGCATATCGTCAACCTTTCGAGTGTGTTCGGCTTCATCGGCGTGCCCACGCAGAGCGCTTACAACGCGGCGAAATTCGGGGTGCGGGGGTTCACCGAGGCGCTGCGGCAGGAAATGCTGATCGCCCGGCATCCGGTCAAGGTCAGCTGCGTGCATCCCGGTGGCATCAAGACGAATATCGCCCGTGACGCGCGGGGCGGCGTCGAGCGGGACATCGACAAAGCCGCCGAAGGATTCGAAAAGATCGCGAGGACGACGCCCGAGAAGGCCGCGCAGACCATCGTGCGCGGTATCGAACGGGGGACGGCGCGCATCCTGATCGGCCCGGACGCGTACGCCATCGACGCGATTCCCCGCGTGTTCGGCTCTTTTTACCAGCGTCCGCTCGCCCTGTTGGGGCGCTTGGGAATGAAACGGCTCTGAACGGAGTAACCCTCCGTGCTCCGGACGGCTCGGGATAACTCGATCGGGGTGCGTTACTTACGGCGGCGTCGGAAATGCACCACAATGCTCAAGTTCGTGATTCCGCTTCCGGAGGTCCCCATGCCGCGCGCCGCCCAGCGCCGTCCGTCGACCGACGCGTTCTCAGCGCCCGTCGAGACCGTCGAACTCCTGGACCGGACGGGGATCATCGCGGCGAGCCTGCCGAAGCGGCGGCGCAGCCCGGAGAACGAACCAGAGCCCGAGCCGATGCCGGTGCGCCCTCCGGTCTGCGAACCGGTCGTGGACAAGGACCTGCGGCCCAAGGCCGTCGTCATCCACCGTCGCGCCCGCTCGTGGCTGGCAGGCGGGGCGGGGGTGGCGCTGCTCGCGATCGGCTGGTTCGCCGGCACCTTCACCGTCGAGCCTGCCGACGACACCGCCCTGACCGAGCAGCCGCTGCCCGCCGTGGTGACCCAGCAGGCGCCGCCGCCCGCGCAGACCGTGCAGCCCGCGCCGCAGGCCGCCCCGGTGACCGTCTACGTCCCGGTCACCGTGAAACAGCAAGCGCCCGCGACGAAGAAGAAGCCCGCTAAGGAGCAGGTCGTCGCCCTGCCGCCCGCCGAGACGAAACCGCCGGAGCAGCCGCGATCCGACCTCGGAGCGCGCGACAAGACGTCGGACGGTCTCCGGAGCGTGATGGATCCCGTCGTGGCGAGTTCGCTGGCGATGGAGATGGCGCAGGGAATGATGAGTTACGGCCGCTGACCCGTCAGCGCGGCGGCCAGCGCGGCGCCCTCGCCGGGATCGCCGTGCACGAGTTCGGTGCGGTGCACCACGCGCGGCGAGGACAGGGAAAGCGTGCTCACGCCGGTGAGCGCGTCCGCCGGGAGCAGCGCCAGGCCCTGACCGGCGGCGACCAGGCCGAGCAGCCCGCGGACGTCGGTCCCGGTGTACCGCAGGCGACCGCGGAACCCGTCGGTCGAGGCGGATTTCCTCAACCGCTCCAAGGGAATCGCGGTGTCCGGCGCGTCGATCCAGCCGGCGTCGGCGAGTTCGGCCAGCCGGACGGCCCGTCCCGTCAGGGGATGGTCCGCGGGGACCGCGACCGCGAGCGGGCGTTCGCCGACGACGGTGGTGGTGAGCGGGCCGACGTCCGGCAGCGGGAGCGGATCGCTCGGCGCGGTCATCCCGTCGACGAGACCGAGATCCAGTGCGCCCGCCGCGACCTGCGTCAGGACGTCTTCGCGGCCGAGGACGCGCACTTCGGTGCCGCGCGGCACGGCGGCGGCGACTTCGGCGGTGAGCGACAGCGGGGTCAGCCCGAGGACGACCCGGCCGGTGGGCGCCGCGGTGAGCCTGGCGAGATCCGCGCGGGCGGCGTCGAGCCTCGTCAGCAACGGGCCGGCGTGTTCGAGGAGACGTTCCCCGGCGCGGGTCGGCGCGACGGGCCGCCGGGTCAGCAACGTGGTGCCGAGATCCTGTTCGAGTGTGGCGATGTGCTGGGAAATCGCCGACTGCGTGTAGCCGAGCTCGCGGGCGGCCCGCGAGAACGAGCCGCCGCGCGCCACCGCCACGAAGGTGCGGAGCAGATGGGTCTCCATGGTCATCAGTATCGCTTATCGATCCAGCATGGATCATCGTTGGCGCTGAACTCGGTTCGCGGGTCAGGATGTCCGCATGACAGAAAAAGCCAGGGTCGCCCTGATCGGTGACCGTTCGGACGGTGTCCGCTCCCACGTCCGGATCCCGATGCTCTTCGAGCGGCTCGCCGAACGTGACGGCCTCGAACTCGACGCCTACTGGCTCCCGACGGACGCCGTCGGCGACCTCACCGGTTTCGACGGCGTCTGGCTGGTGCCCGGCAGCCCGTACCGGTCCGAAGCCGGCGCGGTGGACGCCGTGCGCGCCGTCCGCGAGAACGGCATCCCGTTCCTCGGCACCTGCGCCGGTTTCCAGCACGCGCTGCTGGAATACGCGCGGAACGTCTGCGGCCTCGGCGGGATCGGGCACGCGGAGAACACGCCGGAATCGACCGATCGGCTGATCGTCCCGCTGGCTTGTTCGCTCGTCGGGCACGAGGGCGCCGTCCACGTCACGCCCGGCACCCGCGCGGCACGGATCCTCGGGACGGACCGTTCCGTCGAGCGGTACCACTGTTCGTACGGCCTCGACGCCCGTCACCTGGACACCTTGGCGGCGAACGGGGTGGTCTTCAGTGGATTCGACGACGAGGGCGACGCTCGGATCGCGGAGCTGCCGGAGCATCCGTTCTTCGTGGCGTCGCTGTTCCAGCCGGAACTCGCCGGCGACGGAACCCGGCCGCATCCGCTCGTCCAGGCCTTCGCCCGCGCCGCCGCGGAGCACGCGAAATTGGCCGTCCACAGTGGACACTGACGGACGTCGTGGTCCGGATGGCCGCTGACACAGCGGAAGTGATCGACTACCGTGAGCCAGGGGGAGGGGCTCATGGAGAAGGGGGATTCCGCTCGGGGCACCGCGTTCAAGGCCGCTTTCGCGGTCGGCGAGTTCCGTGCGCTGTGGGCGGCCGAGGCGCTTTCGCAGGCCGGTGACCAGCTGGCCAGGGTCGCGTTGTCGGTGCTGGTCTGGGAAAGAACGGCGTCGGCGGGGCTGACCGGGCTCACCTACGGCCTGACCTACCTGCCGACGCTGATCGGGGGCACCCTGTTCGCCGGATTGGCGGACCGGTATTCGCGGCGGACGGTGATGATCGTCTGCGACCTGCTGCGCGCGGCGATCGCGGCGCTGATGGCCGTACCGGGAATGCCGCTCTCGGTGCTGGCCGGACTGCTCGTGATCCTGACGATGGCGGGCGGCCCCTTCCGGGCGGCGCAGCTCGCGTTGCTCCCGGATGTCCTCGAAGGCGACCGGTACCTCGCCGGGCTCGCGGTCCGCACGATCACCATCCAAACGGCACAGCTCGCCGGATTCGGCGGTGGCGGGCTGGTGATCGGGTTCGTGACGCCCTACTGGGGACTGGTGATCGACGCGGCGACCTTTGTGGTCTCGGCGCTGCTGGTGTCCACAGGGGTTCGCCGACGACGGCCCGTCGCCGCGGAATCTTCGGTGAAAAGCCGGGTGGCACGGGCTTTCAGCGGTGAAGGCGCCAGAGAACTGTGGCAGGGCAAGGGAATCCGGGTGCTCTTCGGGCTGAAGATGCTCGCCGGGTTCGCCATCGCGCCGGAGGGGCTCGCGGCGCCGCTCGCCGTCGGTCTCGGCGCGGGGACTTTCGCGGTCGGGCTTATTCTCGCGGCGGATCCGGTGGGTTCGGTAATAGGATCGTGGATCTTCACGAAATGGGTTCCGGCGCGACGGAAAACGCGAATGGTCGGCATTCTCGCCATCGCATCCGTCGTTCCTTTGGTCTTTCTCTTCTTTCGCCCGTCGCTGCCGGTATGCCTGGTGTTGATCGGGCTCAGCGGTGCCTTCGCGGCGCCGTACCACCTGCAGGCCGTCGCGTTGATGGCCCGCGCGGTTCCCGACCGCGTCCGGGCTCAGGTGATGGGCCTGACCTCGACGAGTTTGGTGACCGTACAAGGAATCGGGATCATGCTCGCGGGTGGTCTCGCCCAGCTGACCGGCCCGTTCGTGGCCGTCGGGGTGGCCGCGACGGTGGCCGTGGCCTCGGCGGGGCCGATGGCGATGGCCTGGAAACGCGCCATCGCCACCGGACCCGATGTCTGGCTCCCGGCCGGGAGCCGGACCGGCTGAATTGGTGGGATCAGTCCTCGCGACCGTTCATGATGGTCCTCCCTCCCACTGCTCCATCTGTGTGTTCCGGAATTGACTCGAGCCACCCTCAGTACTACCTCGGATACATTGAATTGTGTACGGAAGGGGGACCGGTGACGATGATTATGGGGGATGCGGAACTCGCCGGAGAAGGGACAGGTACACGTCTGAGAGCCTGGGTCCGGCACTGGGAGTTATGGTCCGGACCACGCGGTGTTCCGGCGGTTTTCCTTGTGGTGGAAGGACTCGCGGCGGCAGTCGCGCTCATCGCCCTGCTCCGATCGAACTACGAGACTACGGAATTCGTCCGATTTGGATCACTGCTCGGCCTGGCTGTCCTGCAGGCCGAGCTTTCGCGTTCGGTGGAACGGTTGCGGCGCACGCTTTGTGACCGGCCGCATATCAACATGACTTCGGTGTGGACGTTCGCGGGGGTGCTCGTCCTGCCGCAGGGGCTCGCGCTGGCCCTCGGACTGCTCATCTACCTGCATCTTTGGCTCCGGGTGTGGCGGGGGATGAGCCACCGCCCGGCGTATCGCGTGGTGTACTGTGCGGCCGCGATCGTGATCTCCTGCCTGGCTTCGGGAGCGATCGTCTCCGGGTGGAACGGCCTGCCCGTCGGGTTCGCCGGCTCGCTGAAGATCGTCGAGGCGGCCGCCGTGTTCACCGTGGTCAACGCGTTCATCGTGGCGCTCTCGGTGTACCTGCACACCGGGGCCAGGGCCCCGCGCGCGCTGTTCGGCACCGGCGACGACAACCTGCTCGAGATCACCACCCTGGTGCTCGGGGCCTCGACCGCGCTGGGCATCGTGCACGCGCCCGCGCTCGTCCCGTTCGTCCTGCTGCCGGTGCTGGTGCTGCACCGCAGTGTGCTGGTGCGGCAGCTGGAGATCGCGGCGAACATCGACGGCAAGACCGGCGTCCTCAACGCGCACGCGTGGCACGCGCTGAGCGAGCGGGAGCTCACGTCGGCGGCAAGGGCGAAGAGCAAACTCGGCGTGCTGATGCTCGATCTCGACCATTTCAAGCAGGTCAACGACGTCTACGGGCATCTCGCCGGCGACGTCGTGCTCAAGGTCGTCGCGGAGACGATCTCCGAGCACGTACGCGATTACGACTCGGTCGGCCGTTTCGGTGGCGAGGAGTTCGTCGTGCTGCTTCCCGGCGCGACGGAGAACGACGTGCTCCCGGTGGCCGAGCGTGTGCGGCGGGCGGTGATGGCGCTCGAGGTCGAGGTCGCGACCGCTTCGGGGCCGCGCGTCGTGCGGGGGCTTTCGGTGTCGATCGGCGCCGCGGTCTACCCGTCCGGCGGGACCGTGCTGGAACGGCTGCTGCACGTCGCCGACTCCGCGCTCTACCAGGCGAAGAACAGCGGGCGGAACCGCGTCGTCGCCCTCGCCGCCGCCTGACGACCCGCATTCAGTCCTCTGGATGCGTCAGTCGACGTCCATCGCGTTCGGGTCCTTCTTGCCGTAATCCAGGTCGCCCCAGCCGCCCTCGCCGGTCTGGTACTTCGCCCGGTCGGCCGCGCTCGGCTCCGGGTAGTTGTCGTGGATCCGATCGACTTCCTGCTCGTAGGTCTCGCGGTTCTGCCGCTTCATCTCCTCTGGCCAGTCCCCGTCCCGGATGGTGTCCCTGGTCATGTGCAGTTCCTTGACGTCGTGGCTGGACAGCGGCGGCGTGGTCGCGGTCGTCCCGGGACCGGTGGAGTAGGTGAGGCCCTTACCGCTGGCGTGCGCGTCGTCGATCATCTTGTGGTACGAGTCGTCCGCGATCTTGCCGTCGAGGGTGCCGTCGGTGTTCTTGAACCCGTCCCGGAAGGCGTAGTCGAGCTGGTTGAGCTGGATCGCGGTGTTCGGGTCACCACCCTCCAGCGCGTTGCGCTCGGAGTCGCGGTACTCCTGGCTGTTCTTGAAGCCGCTCGGGTTCGCCGAACCTTCCGTCAGGTCCTGGTCGCCCTTGTTACCGGTACCGATATGCGACGCGTGCGCGGGTTTGGCCTCCTGGTACGCCCAAGCGTGGTTCTCCAGGTCCTTTTGCTCGTGACTCGAACCCCGTGCGCCGCCACTGCCACGGCCGATCGCCTCGTAGGGGACCGGGTGCTCGGACTCGTGGGAATCTCCGGAGACCTTCTCCCGGCCGTCGGCCTTGAGTTCGTTGTCGTACTTCGCCGTGAGCCGGTTCTGCTCACGCTTCTTCGCGCCGTGCGTGCCGTCGAGGTAGCTCTGCGGCGGGCGCCGCGGCTTCTTCGGACCCGGCGCCGGCTTCGGCTTGGTGACGCGGTTGCCCGGCGATTTCGTCTTGCCGCCGCCCCCGCGGGAGCCCTTGCCGCAGGTGCCCGTCTTCGGCCTCGTCGGCGCCAGGCCGAGCGGGTCGATCATGTCCGTCGGGTTGCCGACGTAGGCCAGCGAGTCCGACGCCGGTTCGAGGCCGAGCGGGTCGTGCGAGAGGTACCGCCCGGTGGCCGGGTCGTAGTAGCGCTTGAAGTTGTAGTGCAGCCCGGTTTCCGGGTCGTGGTACTGGCCGGGGAAGCGCAACGGCGTGTACGCCTGCCCTGGCGGCGAGAGCACCTTGCCCCACAACGAGGTGTGCAGATGCCAGGCGACATCGCCCGCTTCGTCGAGCAGTTCGCTCGGTGATCCGACGAGGTCGGTGACGATGGCGTGGAAGCGGGCGTCCTGTCCGGGGATTCGTTCGGTCTGCGTGATCGGCCGTTCCGTGCCCGGCTCCAGGTCCCAGACGACGGCGGCGCCACCGCGGATCTCCTCGGCGAGGTTCGTGCCGTCCCAGGTGAAGTCGATCTGTTCGAGGATCCGGCCCTGGACGTCGAGATGCTGCTTGGCGATCCGCCGTCCGAGCGCGTCGTAGTGGTAGAGCCAGCGCTCGCCTTCGGGGGTGACGACGCCGGTCAGCCGGTCGTCGGAGTTCCACTGATAAGTCCAGGCGCGGCCGGGTTCGCGGCGCGCGATCGTACGGCCCTCGGTGTCGTGCAGATACGACGTCGATCCGGCGCCGGTCATCAGGGTGCCCTGGTAGCGTCGCGGTCCGACGGCCGGATCCGCGCCCGGCCAGCCCGCCTGCGTGATGGCGCCCGCGAGGTTGTAGCCGTAGCTCTCCCGCCAGCCCTGACCCTGGACGTCGACCACGCGGCCCGCCCGGTCGACGCGCAGCGACCGCGGCCCGGACAGCGAATCCGAGATCGACGAAACGAGCCCGTCCAGCAGGTAGCGGTACTCGCGGTGCTGCACGACACCCCGGCCGGTGGACACGGTCTGGGAGGTCAGCCGGTCGGCGGCGTCCCAGCCCTGGCGCAGCTCGACCGGCGTGCCTTCCAGCCTCCGCGCCACTTCCCGGCCAGCCGGGTCGTACTCGAACCGCAGGGTGCGCCCGGCGGTCCGCAGCGCGACGGGGCGGCTCGCCGCGTCGTAGGCGAAGAACGACTCGGCGCCCGACGGCGTGCGCCGCGCGACGCGACGGCCGATGGCGTCGTATTCCGAGCGGACGGCCCGGCCGTTGAGGGTTTCCGAGACGATCCGGCCCAGCGCGTCGTAGGTGATGGTGACTTCGGAATGCGCGTTGCGCGCCGAGGTCATCCGGTCGGCGCCGTCATAGGTGAACGTCGCGACGTCGTCGCCCGCCCGGCGGCCGACGACCCGGCCGAGCGCGTCGCGGTCGAAGGCGACCGTCTGGCCGAGACTGTTGGTGCGCGACACCAGTTGCCCGGCGGCGTCGTAGCCGTAGCGGGTGGTGCGCCCGTTGAAATCGGTTTCCCGGACCAGATTCCCGGCGGGGTCGTGGTCGTAGCGCCAGACGAGACCGTGTTCGTTGGTGACCGACACCAGCCGCAGCTCGGTGTCGTACACATAGGACAGTCGATCGCCGTCCGGGCCGATTTCGGCGGTGGGCAGGTCGAACTGCGAATATTCGGTGCGCACCGCGAGCCCGCGGGCGTCCACGGCTTCGTCGGCCGAACCCGCGGTGGTGCGATTCCAGCGCCAAACGGAGCCGTCGGGGTCGATCTGCTCGGCGATTTCGCCGAAGCCGTCCCATTTCGTCCGGGTGACGCCGCCGAGCGGGTCGGTGACCGAGGTGGTCTGCCCGAACTCGTCGTAGGTGTACCGCGTGACCGCGCCGAGCGGGTCGGTGACGGAGACCGGCAGGCCCGCCGCGTTCGACTCGATCAGGGTGACGCCGCCGAGCTCGTCGGTCACGGCCGCGACGTTACCCGCGTCGTCGTAGCCGTAGGTGGTGACGGCGCCGGTCGGATCCGTGGCACGCACGAGCTTTCCCCGCTCGTCGTACTCGCGGCGCCAGACGGCGCCGTCCGGCCCGGTCCTGCTGGTCCAGCGGCCCGGCGCGGAGTACTCGGCGAGCGCGCGACCGCCGTCCGGCTGCAGCACGGTGACGACGTTCCCGTCGTCGTCCATTTCCCACCGCGTGGTGCGGCCCAAGGCGTCGGTGCGGCTGAGCAGCTTGCCGAAGCGGTCGATTTCGGACCGCGTCGTGTTGCCCAGCGGATCGGTCTCCGCGACGACCCGGTGCAGTTCGTCGAGCTGATACCGGGTGACGTGGCCGAGCGAGTTCGTGACCGAGGTGACCAGGTTTTCCCGGTCGTACTCGATGTCGACGTCGAGGAAGCCGCCGGTGCCCTGTGCCCGCACGACGCGGCCTTCGGAGTCGAAGCCGTATCCGTACCAGCGCCCGTTGACGTCCTCCCAGCGCACGATCCGGCCTTCGGCGTCGTACGTGAACCGCAGGGGCTGACCGGCGACGTCGGTGATCTCGACCAGGCGACGCCGCTCGTCGTACCGATAGCTCCGCAGCGCCGTTTTCGCATCGGGTAGTCGAAGAGCGGTGACGAGTCCGTCCTTCGACTCGACGAGCAGGCGGTAGCCCGCGGAGTGCTCCAGTTCGCGGGGGACGCCGTTGTCGTCGTAGTGCACGGAAATCCGGTGACCGTCGCCGTCCACGATCGCGCGCAGGGGAAGGGTGTCTCCGGGACCGGAGAAGAGCAGCATCCCGTCCGGAGTGGTCACCGCGTAGCCGTCGTCCACTTTGGACAACGGAAGTCGCTGCCCGAATTCCGGAAGGACTGGGCCGGAAAGCGGGACCGGATAGGAAAGCAGTGTCCCGTCGGCGAGCGCGAGATGCAGGCCGTCGTCCTCGATCTCGATCCGCTGGTCCACAGTGGACGCCCACGATGGACCGAAGAACCGGCCGAGGCGGTACGACGAGAGATGCGTCCGCGACACGGTCAGCGGGAGAACGCCGGCGAACACGACGTCGTCCTGGGTCAGCATCATCGAGCCGGTCGCGACGTCGATCGGGTCGCCGCAGCCGCCGCGGTCCTTGGGCGGGACACCGTTTCCCGGATCGTTGTTGTTGTCCTTGATCCGGTTGTTCGTCTCGGGTTTCGGGGCGCCGCGGTCCTTCGGCGGCGGAGGCGGCGAGCCGGACGGCGTGGTCGGCCCGTCCGTCGTCTCGTTCTTCGGCGGAGGCGGCGGGTCCGACTTCACCGGCGGCGGATCGCTCTTGCCGGGCCCCGCGCCGGACGGCGAAGTATCCCCGCCGTCGGGGCTGCTCTTGGGCGTCGTGCCCTCGTCCAGCTTGTTCGGCTTCGGCGCGGGAGCGCCTTTGCCCGGCTGGAGCTTCTTCAGCGCCTTCGCCGCGCTGTCGAACAGGTCGTCCGCACGCTTCAGCAGCGGCATCAGCGCCTGGAGCGCCTTGACGGTCTTCTTCGTCAGGTTCGCGATCTTGCTCGCGGTCTTCGCCACGGCGTTGACCACCTGCGGGACCACCCAGGTCAGCCCGATCCCGAGGGTGAACAGCACCTGGAGCGCCCAGCTGATCAGATGCCCGATCAGCTCGGCGATGATGTCGCGCACCAGCGCGCGGATGGCGGCGACGACCTCGCCCGCCGTCTTCACCCCGCTGGAGGCGCCTTCGCAACCCGCCTTCGCCGACTCCAGCAGTGTGACCGTGTCCTTGGCCTGCGCGCGGTAGGCGTCGGCCGAAACCCCGGTCCAGCTCTGCAGGTCGGCGGAGACCATCCCGGCCAGATCCGCGCCGACGTCGCCGAGTTCGGTCGCGATGTTCATCCAGGTCTCGGCGTTCGCGGCGATCTCGTCGGCGTTGCCGGTGAGCGCGTCGAGCGCCTCCTTGAGCGGGCCGACGTGCTCCATCAGCCAGCCGACACCGTTCGCGAGGATCGCGCCGAAGGGGTCCATCGCCATCGACAGCGCGTCGAGCGCGGTCCCGACCGCGCCCAGCGCCACCGATGCCCAGTCACCGCTTTCGATGGCCGACTTCAGCTCGAACGCGGACTCCAGCAGTGACGAGCCGGTGTACGCCTTCGTCGAGTCCTTTACCTCGGCGACAAGCGGGTTGCCCACGGCGACCTTCCTCGTGTTTCAGCGGACGAGGACCTCACCAGGGCGAGTTCTCCTCGTCGTCCGGCGCTTCGTGACGCTTGTCGCGAGGAGCGGGCGTGTCGGCGGACGGCGCCGGGGGAGCGGGTGGTGGCTCCGAGGACTCTTCCTCTTCCATCTCGGGGAAGCGGCTGCGCAGAGTGCCGATCATCAGCGCCCTGGTCTCCTGGTCCTCGTCGCCGAGCGATTCCTGCATGACCTCGGCGACCTGCCCCGCGATCCCGGACTGCGCCTTGTGCATGGTCTGGAGGATCTGCCGCGACAGCTCCTCCAGCGGATACGTCCTGGCCTTGTTGCCGAACTCGATGTCGGTCACGCCGCCGTCGGCCCCGACGGTGATCTTGACGGCACCGTCGGAGCTGGACGCGGTCAGCCGCAGCTGTTCCGTCCGCTCCTGCGCGGCCGCGTAACGCTGGGCCTTTTCTTCCAGCCCCGCGGCCCATCGATCCATTTTGCGCTGGGCCTCGTCGGGGTCCAGTATGAGCTCGCCGAGCTCGTTCCCGCCGGTCATTGCTTTCCTCCGATGTCCAAGGCCTTGAAGTCCGCCTTGAACGGTTCCGCGTTGGCGCTATCACCGTCCACATAGGACTTGGCCGCGGTGCGGACGTTGTCCGCCGTCGACTGGATGCCTTCCGCGGCCGCCTTGATCGTCTCCGCCGCGCGTTCGCCCGCCGGATTGACGATCGGCGGCAGGAACGCGCACAGCAGGCCGTACGCGTCCGAAGACATCGCCGAACCGGTCGCGCCGTGCGCGGTGTTCAGCCGGTCGACGAGCCCATCGAGATGGCTCGCGTGCGCGGTCAGGTCGTCGGGATCGACCTCGAACGAAGCGGTCACTTCCAGTCCTTGTTCTTCCAGTCACCGATCACCGGCGGCGCCACGACCTCGTCGGCGGCGAAGAAGGACGGGTCGTCGGACTCGACGTAGTCGGCGACCTTGTGCTCCTTGTCCTCCTGGCCCTGTCCCTTGCCCGCACCGGGGGCCATGCCGCCCATCGGGGCCATGCCGGGTGTACCCGGCTTGCCGCCGGAGCCCGCCGCACGGGCCGCGGCCGCGTCCGCGTCCATCGCGCCCGCGCCGACGGCGCCGCCCATGCCGAGCGAGCCCGTCGCCCGTCCGGCCCCGCCGAGGCCACCGCCGCCTGCCCCACCGGCGCCGCCGGTACCGGCACCGCCACCGCCGAAGCCGCTGGTACCGCCACCGCCGGGGATGTTCGGCATGCCGAGTTTGGGCGCGTTGTACGGCGTGCCCTTGTAGGAGTTGCCGTCCGGGAACGAGGGACCGGTGAGCCGGTCGCCGATACCGGGACGCGGCACGGACGGGATGTTCGGCATGACCGGCCGCGGGCCGCCGTTGGGCCCGTTGGGGATCGGGATGTTCGGCGGGGTGAACGGAAGACCGCCACCTGGCCGGGGGCCGCCGCTCTCCGGGATGGGGATGTTCGGCGGGGTGAACGACGGCGGCGTGACGGACGGCGGGGTGTAGCCCGTGGTCCGCGTACTGTCGTCGATCTTGGGCAGGTTCGGGAGGTGGGGGCTCGTCGACGCCGCGGGCTTGTACGTCTCGCCGCCGGCAGGCCCGTTCGGGATGCCGATATTGGGCATGACCGGGCTGGAGCCGGGACCGCCACCACCGGGGCCGCCGCCGGGACCGCCGCCGCCGGGACCGCCGCTGCCGGGGAAGCCGCCGCCCGGTCCGCCGGTCGGCGAGTTGAACGGCGATACACCGCCGGGACCACCCTGCGGCGTCCCGTCCAGCGAGGCGACGAGGCCGTCCGGGCGCGTACGGTCCGAGCCGGCGCCGAAGGGGGTGCCCTCGGCACCTTCGGCCGCGACGCGGTCGCGAAGCGTGCCGGCGGGCGCACCCGCGCCACCTCCGATGGGCGTGCCCTGGAGTTGCCTGGCCGCCTGCATCGTCGGCAGCTTCGGCGGGGCGGGGAACGCCGGGGTGGCGATCGCCGAGCCGACCGTGCTGTCGAAGTCGGTCATCACCTTCGCGGCCTGCTCCCGCGCGTCCTGCTGCTTCTTGAAGGTCGCGAGATCCTTCCCGAGCTGCGCCATGTACACGTGCGGGTCGGTGATCGTCTGCAGGTTGGCGTTGGCCTCCTGCACGTTGAACGCCACCGGCGGGTTCGCCGCCATCAGCTTCTGCGTCTCGTTGAGGGTCTGTGAGTGGATCTGCTGCTGCCGCCCGGCCAATGTCGCGCCGTTCGCGGTCGCGCCGAGCCATTTGCCGACACCGGCGAGGTGTTCCCGGGCCGCGTCGCCGCCCTCGCCCTCCCAGTTGGCCGTGCTCGCGTTGATCGCCTTCGCCAGGTTGCGCTGGTGCGTGGCCAGGTCGTTGCCCGCCCGGATCCACTCTTCGGAGGTCTCGCCCACCGCGGCCGGGTCGGCGTTGTCCGCGATCGCGGCCTGCATCTGCTCGTGGGTGGCGTTGGCCCAGACCGTGGACGGCGGGGTGCCGGGCTGGCGGATGTCCAGGTTCTTGTCGAGACCTTCGCGCGCCTTCTCCAGCTGGGCTTCGTACATCTTCTGCGTGAAGATGTCCTTGAAGCCGTTGAGCGCCGTGTCGCCCCAGCCGAGGATGTTGAAGAGGATGTCCGTCCCGGCCGAGGCCCCGGCCCGGATCTCGTCACCGGACTTGGCCTCGTCCGCCAGCGGCCCGACGTAATAGGCCGACGACGAGTCGGCCGTGATGTCGTAGAAGGGGTCGTCCGGGTTGTACTCCTCGGACTGGGGATCGGAGACCTTCGCGGTCTTCTCCGCGGATTCCGTCACGGGTCTCTCCTCTTAGATCTCGGTGTCGATCCGCGTCAGGGTGCGCCGGTTCTCGTCGTCGCGTTCCCGGTAGTTCCGCTTGGCGAGTTCGATCGCCTCGACGTAGGTCGGGAATTCGGCGCGGGCGGCCTCGAGCTGGGTGAGCAGGCCCTGCGCGTCCGTCGCGGTGCCGTGCATGTGCTCGGACACCCAGCGCGCGGTCGCGGTGGAGCTCATCGGCGGCGTCTTCTGCAGCTTGGTCAGCGCGCTCCAGCGCTCTTCGAGACTGTCGATCACTCCCTGGAGTGAACGGATCATCTCTTCACCGGTGCTCTCGTCGACGGCGAAATGGCCCTGCTTCGCCAGGGCCTTCAGCTCCGTGCCCGCGAGCCGGCCCCGGACCGCCATCATCGGCTGCAGTCGTTGTACTTCCTCGGTCAACGGAGGATCCTCTCGCCCGGTTCAGGAGGGTCAGTAGATGTCGGCGATGGCGTCCCGGATCGCGTTCGCCACGCCCGACTGACTCGCCGGGTCGTAGTGACCGATCACGGCACCGGAGGCTTCGTCGGTCTCGGTCCGGATGAGGTACCGGCCGTCTTCGGTGTCGAGCCAGCTCAGCGGGGTCGAGCGGAGCCGTTCGCCGCGGCGGCCGATCCCGCTCACGATGATGTACCCGCCGCCGAGGCGAGGTCCGGACAGCACCTTCTCCAAGACCTCGACGTCGCTTTCGTCGGTGCGCCGGGCCGGGGCCTCCGGCCGGGCGCGGACGACGCCGGTGAACTGGAGGTTGCCGAACGCGTCGGTCTCCTCCTCGTCGAACTCGGCCTCGGCCTGGCGGCGCGCGGCCATCGCGGAGACGGCGCGCTCCTCCTTCTGCACGATCGTGCGGCGGCCGGTCGACGCGGGGCGCATCCGCGGCAGCACGCCGGAGAGGACCTCGACCAGCTCTTCGTCGGAGAAGAGCGCGAACTGCAGGAGGTCTTCGCCGTGCGCCTGCGTGATACCGAGCGCCTGCCTGCCGTCGGTGAGGGCGAGGACGGCGATGTCCTGGCCGATGCCGTCGATACCGTTGATCGAAACGGTGATCCGGTGGTTCCCCAGCAGCGCGAACGCGGTGCGGACGGCCTGGTTCAGCTCGCCGTTGATCGACAGGCGGCGCTGTTCGAGGTCGGTGTAGACCTTCCGGATGACCGTGGCGTAGCGCTCCGGGTCGATCGAAGTGTTGCGGACACGCAACGGAAACAACCGGACGTCGACGCCGAGCGCCTGCCCGACCACGGTCGCCTCCACCGTCCCCAGCGCGAAATCGGCTCGCTCAGCCATGCTTCTGCGCTACTCCCTCGCGGGCGCCGGGCCCCGACTTTGTTAATGGCCAAAACAAACTAGCACAGCGCATGACACTACGGAACCACACGGACACGGCTGGACCCGATGGAATGGATCACCATGCCCGATCGGGCACTTTTCTTGCCCCTAAAGGAATAGCGGGCACGGTGACCGGCCGGTGCGGGCTCGTCCGGGCCGGGGTGCCGCGAAAGCCACTTTCCGACGTCCGATGTCCCGAAAGTGGCTTTCGCGACACCCACCGGGCTCGCCACAGTGGCCGACTGTCCACAGGGGACGGTTTTCGGAGTGGCGGCACCACCTTGGTGACCGCCACGTGCGCCCCACCTGCACTAGCAGACACAATGGCCGCGCGTGAAGGCCCCCGCCCCTCGGCTCAGCCGAGGAAACTCGACCTTCACACCTTGCCGAGTACATGAAGGCCCCCTTCCTTGCGCCAGGCGCAAGGA
>NZ_JBHVKW010000066.1:0-47902 GCF_042797905.1 Amycolatopsis sp. NPDC057786 | reverse complement strand
GCGTGAGGGTTCACGCGCCGAGGCGGCCGGTTCAGGCGGGGGTTTCCTCGAGTCCGGCGGGTTCGTCCGCCGGTTCGTCCTCGGCCATGCCCGGTTCTTCGGGGGCGACGACCCCGCCTTGCGACTCGCCCATCCCGGCTTCGCCGGTCAGCTTCTTGTCCTCCGGCGGGTGTTCGGGTGCCGGTTCGAGGACCCATTTGTCGGGGTCGCTCACCTGGGACGGCAACGTTCCCGGCGCCGGGAAGCTGAGCGCGGAGATCTCGATGGCCTTCACGTTGGCCGCGAACTCGCCCATCGTCACGAGGGCGCTCTCGATGAGATCGGCATAACTGGAGGCCAGGTCGTTGATCGCGCCGATCGCCTCCGTCGGGTCGAGAAGAAGAGTGGCGCAGCGAGCGGCCGCCGTCGAGATGAACCCGATGGCCATCCCCCAGGTCTGGTGCACGAAGGCGATCGCTCCGGCGAGCAGGGTGCCCACTTCCCCCAGTTTCGCGGCCGTCAGATCGCACTCCTCGACGATCCGATCGGTGTGGACCTTGAACGCGTCGAACGCGCCTCCCTGCCAATACGAGTCCAGCGAACCCAGTTTCGTGTTCAGGCCGTCCGCCACCGTGCTCGGTGTCTTCTGTGCTTCGCCCCATTGAGTGGCGCGCGCCGCGGGGATCGCGGGATCGCCGAGGATATTGCGGATTTCGTCGAGGATCACCTTCA
This sequence comes from Amycolatopsis sp. NPDC057786, assembly GCF_042797905.1. Taxonomy (NCBI): domain Bacteria; kingdom Bacillati; phylum Actinomycetota; class Actinomycetes; order Pseudonocardiales; family Pseudonocardiaceae; genus Amycolatopsis; species Amycolatopsis sp. NPDC057786. The sequence continues at coordinate 47,191 of NZ_JBHVKW010000066.1, read as the reverse complement.
CCCCGGCGGAGACGGAGCCGGCGGGAACGACGAAGTAGTCCAAAACCTCCGCGGCGTCCAGCACGGTCGCCGCGTCACCTTCCGGGTACGGCGCCGGTTCAGTCATCGTCGTCGCTCCCCAGGTAGCCGAACTGCTCGTAGTACTCGGCGTCTTGCGCGGCGTACGTGTTGGCGACGGTGATCAGCGCGGACTCGGTGTCGTCGAAGCTTTTGACCGCCTCGCCGAGTTTCTCGACCACTAGCGTGCACGCCGCGTTGTAAGCCTCGATGTATCCCACGTTGGTGGCGAGCAGACCGAGGTCACCCGGTTGCATCGTCAGTCCACCGATCGTGTCCTTGAGCGTGGTCCACGAGTCGGCCGCGACCCGGAACTCCATCGCCATCTCCGCGAGCGACTCCGGGACGACCTCGTAGCCGGTTCCCTCTGGCATCAGAGCTTCCTCCGTTCGATTCGCCGGGTCCTGGCGGCCTGTTCGGCCCGCTCGATCGCCGCGAGAAGGTGACCGCCGAGCGCGGCCGGGTTCATCGCACGCAGCGCACGCTCGTCGAGGTCGACGGCGACCAGGTCACCGGCCTCGTCGACGTGGACCCTGCCGAGACCGGCGTCGATGTCCGCGACGGCGAAATGCTCTTCTCGCCGGGAAACCGGCCGCCTGTCGTCTTCCTCGTCATCGAGGTCGTGAAGCCGCAGCAGGCCGTTCATCGGACGCCCGCCTGGATCAGCCGGCGGTATTCGGCGCGGGCCTCGTCACGCGCCTGACCGACCGCCTCGACGATGTACGCGCCGAGTTCGCCGCCGCGGCTGCGGGCCACGGCGGCCCGGTCGATGTGGATCCCGACGAGCCGCGCCCGGTGATCCACCTCCGCCCGCACGAGTCCCCCACGTGCCGAAGCGGTGTAGTGCCGTCCCTCCAGCTCCCCCGCCGCCCGCGCGAACGCGGCCTTGTTCCTCGCGAGGAACTCTCTGATCTTCCGTACCGGATCGGTGTCCACCGGTCGCTCTCCCCTCGTCACTGAACGACGACAGGATGGCGCCCGTACCTTTCCCGAACCTTTCCCCCGACCCTCGCAAACCTGACCGATCTCGCTCACCTGGCCACGGCGCTCTGCGCCGTAGGCCGACCACCTCACCAACCGGCGCCGACCGCACCGCGGCGGTCCGGGGGCTCGGCCCCCGGGTGATACGACGAAGCCCCACCTCCGGGAAGGTGCGCAAGCAACGACCAAGGTGGGGCAAAGGGGCTGAGGGCGGCCCGCTCGACCAGCCTGGGGGTCACTGGGAGCGGGCCGCCTCCTTCATCGTAGGTAATAAGTCGCCGTCGCGCTGCATGGGGTTGCCATGTCGTCCGAATTATTTGTTCACCGACCCCCTTCATGGTCGGTGATTTTCCATGCTCGACGGCGCATATCCGGTAGTCAGCGGCCATTCGGCCCAGCGACGGGTGCGCCGGGAGGCGGAGTCGTCACCGTGCCGAACGTGACGAAGGTCGCTTTCGGCGGATTGACCCCTTCCTCGGGTACGGACTCACCCCGTGAGGCAGGATGTCGCGTGATCGGCCTTCGTCAACAAAAGGGGACGGTATGCACGACGGCAGTGGCCGCATCGCGGTGCAGAACCTGAGCAAGCAGTTCGGTGCGGTCAACGCGGTCCAGAATCTGAGCTTCACGGTGGAGCCCGGTTCGGTGACCGGCTTCCTGGGGCCCAACGGGGCCGGGAAGACCACGACGCTCCGGATGCTGCTCGGGCTGGTGACGCCCACGAACGGCACGGCGACCATCAACGGGCGCCCGCACGATCAGCTGGGGAATCCGGCACGGGTCGTCGGTTCGGTGCTGGAGAACGAGGGTTTCCACCCTGGGCGTACGGCGCGCAATCACCTGCGCGTGTACTCGGCGGCTATCGGGATGCCGGATCAGCGGGTCGACGAGGTCCTGGGGTTGGTCGGCCTTTCGTCGGCGGCGGACCGCAAGGCGGGCGGGTTCTCGCTCGGTATGCGGCAGCGGCTGGCGCTGGCGACGGCGTTGCTGGGGAACCCGCAGGTGCTGGTGCTGGACGAGCCGACGAACGGTCTCGACCCCGAGGGCATCCTGTGGCTGCGGAACTTCCTGCGCGCGTACGCGCGTGAGGGGCGCACGGTGCTGGTCTCGAGCCACCTGCTGAACGAGGTGGAGCAGACGATCGACCAGGTCGTGATCATCAGCCAGGGCATGACGCGCTACAACGGCTCGCTGGACCAGTTGCGCAAGAGCAACCAGTCCCGGGTGCTGGTGCAGTCCGCCGACGCGAACGGGCTCGTCGCCGCGTTGCAGGAGGCGGGGATCACGCAGGTCTCGCCGATGCCGGACGGTCGTGTCGCGGTGTCGGGTGCGACGGTGCAGCAGATCGGTGACATCTCCGCCAAGGCGAGTATCGCGGTCTACGGCATGCAGGAGGAGACGGCGGATCTGGAGCGGATGTTCTTCCAGCTGACCCAGGGTCAGTACGCCGCGCCGCCGCCCGGTTTCCAGCAGGGCCCGCCGCCGGGCTACCAGGGTCCGCCTCCGGGTTACCAGGGCCCGCCGCCCGGTTATCAGGGGCCGCCTCCCGGCTACGCGCCGCAGAACACGCCGCCGCCCGGTTTCGCGCCGCCGCAGCAGCAGTTCCAGCAGGGCCAGCCGCAGCAACCGCAGTACCAGCAGGCGCCGCCTCAGCCGCAGGCGCAGCAGCAGGGCCAGAACGAGGGCTGGGGAGGCCAGGGCTGATGGGCAACCTGATCAAGGCGGAGTTCCGCAAGACGCTCACGCTCAAGGCGTGGTGGGCGCTGATGATCCCCGCGGTGGTCTTCGCTTTCGCGTTCGCCCTGTTCTGGGGCATGGTCACCAACGACTTCAGCGACTTCCTCGGCCGCTCCGACACCCGTGAACTGACCGAGGCGCTCGGCATCTCGACCGGCGAACTGCCCGTCGGCCTGCTCGCCCTCGGGCACGGGATCAACATCGGCACGATGATCCCGATCATCTTCGGCGTCTTCGCCCTCGCCGGCGAGTACACGAAGAAGACGATCACCACGACGTTCCTCACCGCCCCGAACCGGGTTTCGGCGTTGAGCGCGAAGATGATCACCTACATCGCCTGGGGCGCGATCTACGGCGTGATCATCGTGGGCGCGGCGAGCCTCGGCACCGTGATCACCGTCGACAGCCAGCGCCTGCCGACGGCGGGCCAGTGGCTGGGCGTGCTCGGCGCGGGTGTCCTCGCGACGATCCTGGCGACCCTGTTCGGCATCGGGGTCGGCGCGGTGTGGCGCAGCGTGGTCGGCAGCATCATCACGCTGACCATCTGGATGCTGGTGGTCGAGAACGTCCTGGTGTTCGTCATGTTCGGCGCCGCCGACATCACCTGGCTGGGCGGCGTCCTGCCGAACGGCACGGTCAACGGCATCGTGGGCGCCATCGGCGCCGAGGCGTTCGGCGCCGCCGGTGTGAAGGTGCCCGGCTTGCAGGACGAGACGGCGTGGGCGCTGCAGTACGCGGCCGGTGCGCCCGGCGCGTTCTCGTGGTGGGCCTCGGCGCTGATCTTCTTCGGCTGGACGATGATCTTCTTCCTGGCCGGCTGGGCCGTGAACCAGAAGAAGGACATCACGTAGGTCACCGGCCACAAGCGCCATGAAAGGTCCTTTCCTTGCAAATTTTGCAAGGAAAGGACCTTTCATGGCGTTCGGCCCTGCGCGAACCGGCCGGTCCTGTCGGTGGGGCCGCATAGGCTTGCGGGGTGACCACTGCTCCACCTCGTCCGCGTCAAGCCAGTCCGGCTCGCGAGACCGCCCCCGCGCCCACCGGAGGCTGGATCCGCCGCCTGGCCGCTTCGTGCTGGAAACATCCCTGGCTCGTCGTGCTCTCGCTGGGCGCGGCCATCATCGGCGTCGGGCTGCAAGCCGCCGGTCCGCTGCTGATCCGCGAGGCGCTGGACGACGCCGTCGCGGGCGAAACCTCCCGGCTCGGCCTGCTCGCCGCGGTGATGGCGGTGCTGCAGGTGCTGACCTTCGGCAACGCCTTCGCCCGCCGGTACGTCGGCGGACGGCTGGCCCTCGACGTCCAGCACGACCTGCGCCGCCAGGTGTTCAACGCGGTCTCCCGGCTCGACGGCGGCAAGCAGGACGCGCTGCGCACCGGCCAGGTCGCCTCCCGCGCGATCTCGGACCTGCAGCTGGTCACCTCGGTCCTGATGCAGGTGCCGCTGTCGGCGGGTTCGGTGATCTTCGCGCTGCTGTCGCTCGGCGCGATGCTGTGGATGTCGCCGACGCTGACGCTGATCGCGATGGTGGTCGCCCCCGCGATCGCGATCATCATGGCGGTGAGCCGGAAGCGGCTCTTCCCGGCGACGTGGGCGGCCCAGCAGCGCGCGGCCGACGTCGCGCAGCAGGTCGAGGAGACCGTCACGGGCGTACGCGTCGTGAAGGGCTTCGGCCAGGAAGCACGCGAAGTCGCGAAGCTGGAGAAGACGGCGAAGAAGCTCTTCGCGGAACGCATGCGCGCGGCACGGCTCTCGTCGTTGCCGACGGCCACGACGGCCGCGCTGCCCGCGGCCGGCCAGGTCGCGGTACTGGCGGTCGGCGGCATCCTCGCACTGAAGGGTGAGGTCAGCCTCGGCACCTTCCTGGCGTTCGCGACCTATCTGTCCATCCTGATCGGACCGGCACGGATGATCTCCAGTCTCGTCGTGCAGGCCCAGCTGACCAGGGCGGGCGCGGAACGGGTCAACGAACTGATCGACGCGCAGCCGGACGTCGTCGACAGCCCGGACGCGCAATCGCTGCCCGAAGGCCCGCTCGGCGTCCGGCTGGAGGACGTCTCCTTCGGCTACACGCGGTCGGATCCTGTGCTCGACGGGCTCACCCTGGAGGCCCGGCCTGGCGAGACGCTCGCGCTGGTCGGCACGGCCGGTTCCGGCAAGTCGACGATCTCGTTGCTGCTCCCGCGGTTCTACGACGTGCACAACGGCTCGGTCCAGGTCGGCGACCTCGACGTCCGCGACGTCCGGCAGCGCGACCTGCGCAGCGTCATCGGCGTGGTCTTCGAGGAGGCGTTCCTCTTCTCCTCGTCGGTGCGGGACAACATCGCCTACGGCAGGCCGGACGCGAGCGACGAGGAGATCCGCGCGGCCGCGCGGGCGGCGGAGGCGGACGAGTTCATCCAGCGCCTGCCCGACGGCTACGACACGCTCGTCGGCGAGCGCGGCCTCACGCTGTCAGGTGGCCAGCGGCAGCGGCTCGGCCTCGCCAGGGCGCTGATGACCGATCCGCGTGTGCTGGTCCTCGACGACGCGACCTCCGCCATCGACACGGTCACCGAGGCGGCGATCCACGACACGCTGCGCTCGGTCACCGCCGGCCGGACGACCCTGCTCATCGCGCACCGCCGCTCCACCCTCGCCCTCGCCGACCGGATCGCCGTGCTCGACAAGGGCCGCGTCGTCGACGTCGGCACCGAAGAGGAGCTGCTCGCGCGCTGCCCGCTGTTTCGCGAACTCGTCGCCGGACCGGGTGACGACGTCGAGGAACCACATCGCTGCGAAGGCCTGGACTGCGGCCCCGCGGGAATCACCCCGGCACTGTGGCCGGAGCAGGACGAGGCCGACGAGCTGCCGGGCGAGCGGAAGGGCACCGGCGGCGAATGGGACGTCGACCTGCCGCCGACTCCCGAACTCGTCGAAGGCGTCCGGAAACTGCCGCCCGCCACGGACGTCCCGCGCCTGCCGGGTACCGATGTCACCGCGCCCGAACCGAAGTTCCGCCTCGGCCGCCTGCTGAAACCGGTGCGCGGCCCGCTCGCCGTGGTGATCGGGCTGGTCGCGGCGGACGCGCTGGCCACCATCGCGATGCCCGCCCTGTACCAGTACGGCATCGACGGCGGGGTGCGCGCCGGAGCGGAGGCGGTGATCTGGCTCGCCGCGGGGATCGGTGCTTTGGTGATCCTCACGGACTGGCTGGTGGTCTACCTCCAGACCAGGATGACCGCGCGGGTCGGCGAGACGGTGCTGTATTCGCTGCGCGTCCGCAGTTACGCCCATCTGCAACGGCTCGGGCTCGACTTCTACGAACGCGAACTCTCCGGGAAGATCATGACCCGGATGACGACCGACGTCGACGCGCTCTCGACGTTCCTGCAGACCGGTGTCGCGCAGGCCGTGGTGAGCGCGCTGACCCTGGTCGGGATCGCGGCGGCGCTGATGATCACCGACATCGGGCTGGCCGCGTACGCGCTCGCCGTGCTGCCGATCCTCATCGTGGCGACGGTGATCTTCCGCCGGGCGTCGTCCAAGGCGTACACCGAAGCCCGGGAACGGGTCAGCGTCGTCAACGCGGACATGCAGGAGAACGTGAACGGGCTGCGGGTCGCGCAGGCGTACACGCGCGAGGAGCGGACGGCGGAGAAGTTCGCTTCCCGCAGCGACGAGTACCGGCGTTCGCGGCTGCGCGCCCAACGCTATGTCGCGACGTACTTCCCTTTCGCGGCAATGCTTTCCGGCTTGGCCGAAGTGGTCGTGCTGATCGTCGGCGCGAACCGGGTCGCGGCGGGCACGCTGTCGGCCGGTGTCCTGGTGGCGTTCCTGTTGTACCTGGGCCAGTTCTTCTCGCCGATCCAGCAGCTGTCCTCGGTGTTCGACGGCTACCAGCAGGCGCGGGTCGGCCTGACGCGCATCGGTGACCTGCTGCGCACGCCGACTTCCGTTCCGGCGGCGGAGAATCCGGTGCCGGTCCCGGAGCGGCTACGCGGCGAGGTGTCCTTCAAGGACGTCGATTTCGCTTACACCGCAACGGACGAGCCCGCCCTGAAGCAACTGACGCTGGAGGTCGCGCCCGGGGAGACCGTCGCCTTGGTCGGCGCGACGGGCGCCGGGAAGTCGACGGCGGTGAAGCTCGTCGCGCGGTTCTACGACGCGACGGGCGGCGTGGTCCGGATCGACGGGACCGACATCCGCGAGTACGACTTGGGCGCACTGCGCACGCGAATGGGCGTGGTACCGCAAGAAGCGCATCTGTTCTCGGGGACCGTCGCGGACAATGTGCGCTACGGCAGGCCTTCCGCGACGGACGCGGAGGTCGAGGAAGCGGTGCGGTCGGTCGGCGCGCTCGACGGTGTCGCCGCGCTCCCCGCCGGTTTCCATCAGCCCGTCGGGGAACGCGGACGGTCTCTTTCGGCCGGGCAACGGCAACTCGTCGCCCTCGCCCGCGCCGAACTCGTGGACCCGGACGTCCTCCTGCTCGACGAGGCGACCGCGGCCCTCGACCCGTCCACCGAAGCCGCCGTCCTGCGCGCGACGGAACAGCTCGCGCGCCGCCGCACGACCTTCGTGGTCGCGCACCGCCTCGCGACCGCCGCTAAGGCGGACCGGATCGTGGTGCTGGACCACGGCCGGATCATCGAACAGGGCACGCACGCGGAACTGCTCGCGGCGGACGGCCACTACGCCCGCCTTTGGTCCCTCGGCTGACCTCGTGAGCGGTACGGACGGCTAGCGCCAAGGGTGCCTTAGATACCTACATGGATTCCGGCCGTGGGTTGATTGTCAGGCCCAAGTCCGCGAAGGCCCCTTCCCTCGGCTCAGCCGAAGAAACTCGACCCTCACACCTTCCCAGTACATGAAGGCCCCCTTCCTGTACCTAGGCGCAAGGAAGGGGGCCTTCATGTACTCCCGGCGGGCAAAGAACACCTGTACCGAGTCGGTCGCGCCTCCCCCACCGCTCACCCAGCAACGCGGCCCCGGCGGACGGTGTTGCGAAAGTGGCTTTCGCAACACCGAATTCCCGCTCAACCGCACCGGCCACAACGGCGTCCTCCAAATGCGGGCCTCACACGGCAGACAGATCCAGCTGGAATTGCGGCCCCGGAGCCGACGGCTCCCACCCACGAGCCAACGCCAGCCGAATGGCCCTTTCGACATCCGAAGGAAGCACGGCCTTCGACGGCACCCCCATGTAGTTCAACGGATGCGCGTGATCCGTCTGGACCACCAGCACGGCACCCCGCGCGTCCTCCAATTCCACCCCGTACGAAAGGAAATATCCGCCGTCCTGTGCGTAGGTGGGCTTCCGCCGGACGATCCACCGATAAGCGGCGTCGTCGACCACGATCCGTCGCGAACCCTTGCGCAGCAATGCCATGAAGCCAGCATGGCGAGCCAGGCAAGGGAATTTCGGTCGCGCACCAACCCCCACACCTGCCACCATCACGGCAAATGAACGAAGAGATCCCGGCGCGGCAGATCCGCGCCGTGCACACCGAGACCACCATCCGCGTCTATCAGGCGTACTCGCCGGCCATCGCCGACGCCGCGCTGAAGGCGGGTACCTTCGTGCCGCCGTTCAAACGCGAACGCATGACCTGGATCAAGCCGTCCTTCCTCTGGATGGCGTACCGCTGCGGCTGGGCCGCGAAGCCCGGTCAAGAGCGCGTACTCGCCCTCGACATCACCCGAGAGGGTTTCGCGTGGGCACTCGAGCACGCCGCGCTCAGCCACTACGACCCCGACGTCCACGCCGACCGGAAGACGTGGCAGGACGAGGTCAAGGCCAGCCCGGTCCGTATCCAATGAGATCCGGAACGCAGCATCCGGCTCGGCGCCCTGAAGCACCGTTCGCTCCAGATGGGCCTGAGCGACGAAGCCGTCGATCGCTATGTCGACAAATGGATCACGGCGGTCACCGACGTCACCCCGGTCATGCGCGAGGTCGGCGCCCTGGTCGCGGCGAACCGCATCGAAGACGCCGAAGCGCTGCTACCCGCGGAGCGTCCGTACCCCGGCTAAGGCCGCCACTTGAGGCCGCTCATCCCGGCGACCTCGAGGTCCTGTGCCGAAGCCCAGCGGACGGTCCCCGGCCGGACGTGCACCCCGGCCGTCACCGTCCAGTCCGGCTCGTCGGGCTCGACGTGCTCCATCTCCTTGAAGTCGTCGAGCGTCGGCCAGACCGCCGAGCACGAGTCGCACATCAGCACGACCGTGCCGGACTCGGTGACCAGCGGGCGCACCCGCCCCTCGTCCCAGAACGACGGGCACTCGTCGAGCCACATCGGCTGCCACCACCTCGCGGGCGATCGGCGGCCGGCACGACACCGGCCGCATCCTCCACCCAGCGAAACCCCCCGACGTGAACTCCAGGCTGTCCGGGCACGACGACCCAGCCAACCTTTACCGACGGGACAGTGACCTGACCTGCACGGACGGTGAAGGCGACAGCAAAGGTCCCCCGCTCCCCCGCAGGAGGCTGAGCGGGCATATTTTCGGTCTCTTGATCGAGACAGTGACCCATCACCTAGTGCGCCACGCCTCACACAGGCCAGTTCCATCACACGGCCGCGACCGAGGGGGTTAGCCTGGTAGGCGCATCAGCGGTGTTCAAGATCTCGAGACGGATAGAGGCGAGTCCAAGCCGTGTCCAGCAGCAGCCCTGCGTCACAATTCGGCCCCAACGAGTGGGTCGTCGAGGAAATGTACGACCAGTTCCTTGCCGACCCCAGCTCAGTCGATGCCGCCTGGCACGACTTCTTCGCGGACTTCAAGCCAACGCAGGACGCGCAGGCGAAGGCTGACGACGCACGTCAGACCACGGCGGAGGGAAGCCCGGACACCAACGGCCAGGCCGCCACGCCGACGCCGCAGACGGTCCGCAACGCCGAGTCCGCCGCGAAGCAGACCGCCCCGGCGAAGGCTGCGCCGAAGACGGCCCCGAAGACCGAGGCGAAGGCGGCGGCCCCCAAGACCGCCCCGAAGGCCGCCCCCAAGGCGGCCGAGAAGGCCCCCGTCGAGAAGGACGCCGAGCCGGAGTCGAAGCAGCTCCGCGGCGCCGCGGCGGCGATCGCGAAGAACATGGACGCCTCGCTGTCCGTGCCGACGGCCACGAGTGTGCGCGCGGTCCCCGCGAAGCTGATGGCCGACAACCGCATCGTCATCAACAACCACCTCAAGCGCACTCGCGGCGGCAAGATCTCCTTCACGCACCTCATCGGGTACGCGATGGTCCGCGCGCTGAAGAACTTCCCGAACATGAACCGGCACTACCAGCTGATCGACGGGAAGCCGTTCGCGGTCACGCCGGAGCACGTGAACTTCGGTCTCGCGATCGACATGAAGGGCAAGGAAGGCGCCCGCACGCTCGTCGTGGCCTCCATCAAGGCCACCGAGAACATGACCTTCATGCAGTTCTGGCAGGCCTACGAGGAGATCGTCAAGAAGGCCCGCAACGGCAAGCTGACCGCCGACGACTTCGCCGGCACCACGATCTCGCTGACCAACCCCGGCGGCATCGGCACGAACCACTCGGTGCCGCGGCTCCAGGCCGGCCAGGGCGCGATCATCGGCGTCGGCGCCATGCAGTACCCGGCGCATTTCGAGGGCACCAGCGAGAAGGCACTGGTCGACCTCGGCGTCTCCAAGATCATGACGCTGACCTCGACCTACGACCACCGCATCATCCAGGGCGCGGAGTCGGGCGAGTTCCTCAAGCGCATCCACGAGCTGCTGCTCGGCGAGGACGGCTTCTACGACGACGTCTTCACCAGCCTGCGCCTGCCCTACGAGCCGATCCGCTGGGTCGCCGACATCCCGGACGGCCCGGTCGACAAGACCGCGCGCGTGATCGAGCTGATCGACGCCTTCCGCATGCGCGGTCACCTGATGGCCGACACCGACCCGCTGAACTACCGGCAGCGCAGCCACGCCGACCTCGACGTCCTCTCCCACGGCCTGACCCTGTGGGACCTGGACCGCGAGTTCCCGGTCGGCGGTTTCGCCGGCCAGGAGCGGATGAAGCTGCGTGACATCCTCGGCGTGCTGCGCAACTCGTACTGCCGCACCGTCGGCATCGAGTACACGCACATCCTCGACCCCGAGGAGCGTCGCTGGATCCAGGACCGCGTCGAGATCCCGCACGAGAAGCCGGACCCCGCCGTCCAGAAGTACGTGCTCTCGAAGCTCAACGCCGCCGAGGCGTTCGAGACCTTCCTGCAGACCAAGTACGTCGGACAGAAGCGGTTCTCCCTCGAAGGCGGCGAGACGGCGATCCCGCTGCTCGACACGCTGCTGGACAAGGCCGCCGAGCACGAACTCGACGAGGTCGTCATCGGTATGCCGCACCGCGGCCGCCTGAACGTGCTCGCGAACATCGTCGGCAAGCCGATCGCGCAGATCTTCCAGGAGTTCGAGGGCAACCTCGACCCCGGCCAGGCGCACGGTTCCGGTGACGTGAAGTACCACCTCGGTGCCGAGGGCAAGTACTTCCGCATGTTCGGCGACGGCGAGACCAAGGTGTCGCTGACCGCGAACCCGTCGCATCTGGAGACCGTCGACCCGGTCCTCGAGGGCATCGTCCGCGCGAAGCAGGACATCCTCGACAAGGGTGGCGAGGGCTTCACCGTCCTCCCGGTCCTGATGCACGGCGACGCGGCCTTCGCGGGCCAGGGTGTCGTGGCCGAGACCCTGAACCTGGCGCTGCTGCGCGGCTACCGTACCGGCGGCACCGTGCACGTCATCGTCAACAACCAGGTCGGCTTCACCACCGCCCCCGAGCACTCGCGGTCGAGCCAGTACGCCACCGACGTCGCGAAGATGATCGGCTCCCCGATCTTCCACGTGAACGGCGACGACCCCGAGGCCGCGCACTGGGTGGCCAAGCTGGCCGTCGACTACCGCCAGGCGTTCCACAAGGACGTCGTGATCGACCTGATCTGCTACCGCCGCCGCGGCCACAACGAGGGCGACGACCCCTCGATGACGCAGCCGGCGATGTACGACATCATCGACACGAAGCGTTCGGTCCGGAAGACCTACACCGAATCGCTGATCGGCCGCGGCGACATCTCCGTCGAAGAGGCAGAAGCCGCGTTGCGCGACTTCTCCAGCCAGCTGGAGCACGTGTTCAACGAGGTCCGCGAGCTGGAGAAGCACCCGGCGAAGGCCAGCCCCTCCGTCGAGGAGGAGCAGCAGGTCCCGGCGAAGGTGCCCACGGCGACCACCACCGAGGTCATCGAGCACATCGGCGACGCCTTCCTCAACGTGCCAGAGGGCTTCACCCCGCACCCGCGGGTCAAGCCGGTCATGGAGCGCCGTCACAAGATGTCCCGCGAAGGCGGCATCGACTGGGCGTTCGGTGAGCTGCTCGCCTTCGGTTCGCTGGCGATGGAGGGCCGCCTGGTGCGGCTGTCCGGCCAGGACTCCCGCCGCGGCACCTTCACCCAGCGCCACTCGGTGCTGATCGACCGCAAGACCGGTCAGGAGTACTCGCCGCTGCAGAACCTGGCCGAGGGCCAGGGCCGCGTGATGATCTACGACTCGGCGCTGTCCGAGTACGCGGCGGTCGGCTTCGAATACGGCTACTCCGTGGCCAACTCCGAAGCGCTGGTCATGTGGGAAGCGCAGTTCGGTGACTTCGTCAACGGCGCGCAGACCGTCATCGACGAGTACATCTCCTCCGGTGAGGCCAAGTGGGGCCAGCTCTCCGACGTCGTGCTGCTGCTGCCGCACGGCCACGAAGGCCAGGGCCCGGACCACACCTCCGGCCGTATCGAGCGCTTCCTCTCGCTGTGCGCGGAGGGCTCGATGACCGTCGCGGTCCCGTCGACCCCGGCGAACTACTTCCACCTGCTCCGCCGTCACGCCCTCGACGGAGTCAACCGGCCGCTGGTGGTCTTCACCCCCAAGTCGATGCTGCGCAACAAGGCGGCGACCTCTGCGGTCGAGGACTTCACCGGCCAGTCGAAGTTCATGTCGGTCATCGACGACGCCGATGTCGACCCGTCGAAGGTGCGCAAGGTCCTGCTGACCTCGGGCAAGCTGTACTGGGAGCTGGTGGCCGAGCGCACGAAGCGCGAGGCGAACGACATCGCGATCGTGCGGGTCGAGCAGTACTACCCGCTGCCGAAGAAGAAGCTGCTGGCGGCGCTCGAGCGCTACAACGGCGCTCCCGCGGTCTGGGTCCAGGAGGAGCCGGAGAACCAGGGTGCGTGGCCGTTCTTCGGCCTGAACCTGCCGCGGAAGCTCCCGGAGGTGTTCTCCAGCCTGGACGTCGTGTCGCGTCGTCCGATGGCGGCACCGTCGGCCGGTTCGTCCAAGGTGCACGAGGTCGAGCAGAAGGCGCTGATCGCGCGGGCCTTCGACTGATCGCCTGACGTGAGCCGAAAGGGCCCTTCACCGCATCCAACGCGGTGAAGGGCCCTTTCGTCGCGTTGGATGCGGTGAAGGAGGCTTTCACGGCATCCGGGTGTCGAAACCGGCGGGTCCCGTTCGTGTAGTGGGCAAACGACCGAAGGAGACACCATGAAGACCCTGCTCGACGGCCTCAAGCTCCCCGAATCCGCCCGCTGGCACGACGGCCGCCTCTGGCTGGCGAACTGGGGCGGCGGCCAGATCCTCGCCCTCACCCCCGGCGGTGAGCGCGAACTGATCGCGAACGTGCCGACCGCGATGCCGCTCACGTTCGACTGGCTCCCCGACGGCCGCCTGCTCATCGTCGACGGCCCGAACGCCCGGCTGCTCAACGCGGACCTGAGCACCTACGCGGATCTGAGCCCGGTCGCCTCTCTCTGGAACGAGGTCGTGGTCGACGGCCGCGGCAACGCCTTCGTCAACGGAATGAACGACTTCCAGGCGCCCGGCTTCATCGCCGTCGTCACCCCGGACGGTGAGGTGCGCCAGGTCGCCGACGGCATCCTGTTCGGCAACGGAATGGCCGTCACGCCCGACGGCGGGACGCTGATCGTCGCCGAGTCGTACGGCAGCAGGCTCACCGCGTTCGACATCGCCGAGGACGGTTCGCTGTCCGGCAGGCGGGTGTGGGCCGAACTCGGCGGCGACCACCCGGACGGCATCTGCCTCGATGCCGACGGCGCCGTCTGGTACGCGGACGTAGCGGGCAAGCACTGCGTCCGCGTCCGCGAAGGAGGCGAAGTACTTCAGAAGGTCGAAACCGACCGAGGCTGCTTCTCCTGCACGCTCGGCGGCGAGGACGGGCGTTCGCTCTACGTCCTCGCCGCCGAGTGGCACGGCTGGGAGAACCCGTTCGGCGACGGGCCGACCGGGCAGGTCCAGGTCGCCGAAATCGGCTAGCCGATCGCCTCGGAGGTCGCCTTGGCCAGCTTCAAGGCGTTCTCCTTGCACACCGTCTGATTGACCGTGCCGGACGGGTCGGGGCCGGTCACGAGGATCTCGCCCTCGACGTTGCCCTGGTAGAACTTGATCTGGCACTGGCTCGACGAGTCGAGCTTGGTGTGCACGGCCTTGGTCGACTTCGCCATGGTGGGGATGAGGACGCCGCCATCGGTCACGGCGTTCTCGACACTCGCCTTCGCCCACGCCTCACCGGCGCCCGACCCCGGCTCCTTCGACTTCGACAGGTACATCGAGACGGTCGCCGAAGGCGCGTTGGGCTCACGCCAGCTGCAGGACGAACGGGTGTAGGTGATCTCGTCGTTCGACGTGCTCGCCGGCTCTTCGCCCTTCGGCGTTTCGAGCGGCGGCAGGTTCCGGATCTTGCTTCCGATCCGCTCGCAGGCGGGCATGGCGGTGTACTTGTCCGGCGGGCCGGTCTTCTTGGACGACGTCGGCGCCGCGGTCGTCGACGAACCGTTGTCGTCGGACAGCAGCAGGAAGGCGGCGACCCCGCCACCGCCGAGCAGCACCACCGCGCCGATGACGAGCCCGACGATGAGCCCGGTGTTCGACTTCTTGGGCGGTGGGCCGTATCCGGGCGGCGGATATCCCGGATATCCCTGCGGCGGATACGGCTGCTGAGGTCCCTGCTGATAGGGCGGTCCGGGCTGCATGCGGAGAGGGTAAAGCCTCGCCAAGGTCCTTAGTGGACGAACGCCGCAACTGGGCGCCGAATCACTCTCCGGAGACGGGAAGACCCCCTTCCCAGCAGGAGGAAGGGGGCCTTCACGTACTCCAGGTGTGGATCAGACGGTCAACGACCAGCTGTTGATGTAGCCGGTGTCGATCCGGTAAACGTCCTGGACCTTCAGCTTCCAGGCACCGTTCGCGGCCTCGGCCGCGGCGTTGACGGTGTAGGTGGTGTTGATGTTGTTGGACGAGTCGTTGCTCGAACCCTTCAGCCGGTACGAGGTACCGTCCGGCGCCACCAGATCGATGACCAGATCACCGACGTAGGTGTGGACGATGTCCACCGCGACCTTGGTGGTGCCCGAAGCGTTGCGGGCACAGTTGGCGACGTTGATCGTGCTGGTCACCGCCGCACCGGCGTCGGGGATGGAAACGTCGGTGCCGTTGGTCTGCGTGCCACAGGGGGTCGGCTCGGGGCCGGGGCCACCGTCGGTACCGGTGTAGAGCAGCACGTTCGGCGAACCGGTGCCGGGGTTGGTCACCTTGTCCTTGGTGCCGTTGGCGACCAGCGCGTCACGGACCTGCTTGGGCGTCGCCGACGGGTTGGCGGAGGCGTACAGGGCCGCCGCGCCCACGACGTGCGGGGTCGCCATCGAGGTACCGCTGATGGTGTTGGTGCCGTTGTTCAGCCACGTCGACGTGATGCCGCTGCCCGGCGCGAAGATGTCGAGGCAGGTGCCGATGTTGGAGAAGCTCGACCGCGCGTCCGTGTTCGTCGTCGAGCCGACGGTGATGGCTTCCGGCGTACGGGCGGGCGAGACGTTGCAGGCGTTGGCACCGGTGTCGTTACCGGCCGCGACGCCGTAGGTGACACCCGACGCGATCGACCGCTGGACGGCCTGGTCGAGGGTCGTCGAGGCGCCGCCACCGAGGCTCATGTTCGCGACGGCGGGCTTGACGGCGTTCGCGGTCACCCAGTCGACACCGGCGATGACGCCGGCGGTCGTCCCGGAACCGGAGCAGTTCAGCACGCGGACGGCGACGAGCTTGACGCCCTTGGCCAGACCGTGCGCGGTACCGCCGATGGTGCCGGCGACGTGGGTGCCGTGACCCTGGCAGTCCGTGGCGTCGTTGTCGTTGTCGACGGTGTCACGGCCGTGGGTCGCGCGCCCGCCGAAGTCGGGGTGCGTGGTGAGGATGCCGGTGTCGACGACGTACGCGGTGACGTTCGACGCCGTGGTGCTGTAGCTGTACTTCTGGTTGAGCGGAAGGCTCTGCTGGTCGACCCGGTCCAGGCCCCACGACGGCGGGTTCAGCTGGTCCGCCGAGATCGAGACGGTCTGGTTCTGCTCCACGTACGCGACGGCGGGGTCGGCGGCGACGCGCTTCGCCTGCTTTTCGGTCAGCGCACCGGAGAAGCCGCGGACCGACGACGCGAAGGTCTTCTCGACCGTGCCGCCGTGGCGCTGGGTCACGCTCTTCGCGGTGGCTTCGACCGACGAGCCGTCCTTCAGCACGACGATGTAGCTGTCCTTGATCGCCTTGTCGCTACCCGCGTTGACGATCGAACCCTCGGCCGCCGACGCGACGGTGGTACCGCCCAGCGCCGTCAGCACGGCGACGGCCGCGGCCACACCGAAGGCGGGCAGCCGTCTCTTCAAGGTTCCCAGGGAATTGTTCAAGATATTCCTCCCAGGCAGGGTCGACCCACGGACATGACGAAGCCCGCCGGATCGTTGGGGTGACTCAGAGGTGAAGCGCGTTCCACTTAGGAGCGCAGGCTGAGACTAAGTGGCTGATTCACCCCAAGGAAGACCTTGCATTACGGACATCCCGGTAGTAATGGACGTCGCCTCGGCGCAGTTCGGGCACCGTTCAGCCCCCGCCGTTAGTCGCGTTTTACCGCCGTACGGCCCACGAAGAATTGGGGATCCGCACATCTGGTGGTCGTTTCCCGTCCCCCGGGTCGTTTCAACGCCGTGGAAGTACACACGGATGGCCGCCTACTAAAGTCGCGACCTCGGCGCGCGGAAATCGATTTCCATCCTACCTTCGGATGGAGCACACTCGGGCGCATGCTGCTCCGACAGGAAACCCCGGCCGACCGCGAGGCGATCCACGCCGTCCATCTGGCCGCGTTCGAGAAACTCAGTGTCCCGGTGGTCGAGGCGAAACTCGTCGACGAACTGCGGGAGGACGGTGACCTGATCGGCGCACTGTCCATCGTGGCCGAACGCGACGGCGAGGTCGTCGGGCACGTCTGCTGCAGCCCGGCCGTACTCGGCTCCGACGAGAAGTCGACGGTCGGTCTCGGCCCGCTCGGAGTCCTGCCCCGGCACCACGCTTCCGGTGTCGGCTCCGCGCTCGTGCACGCCGTGCTCGGCGCGGCGGACGCGCTCGGTTATGGCGCCGTGGTCCTGCTGGGCGACCCGAACTACTACTCCCGCTTCGGCTTCGTGCTCGCCGAGCGGCACGGGATCACGCCGCCGGTCGCGGAATGGGCGCCGCACTTCCAGGTCCGCACCCTGCGTGCGTACACGCCCGGCCTCCAGGGCGAGTTCCGCTACTCGCCCGCCTTCGACCGCCTCTAGGCCCTCCGCGTTTAGTCCTCTGAATGCGGTCCTTGCGCGTGCAACCACCGCATTCAGAGGACGAAACGCGTGGGGGATCAGGCGGGCGCGAGGAGGTTGTGCCGTCGCAGGAACTCCTCGGCGACGTCGAGCGGGTTGCGCTTCTCCTCGCTGAACTGGACGTTCAACTCGGTGAGCTCCTCGGTCGTGAGGACCGCCGAAACCCGGTTCAACGCGTCGGCCTCCTTCGGCGACAACGTCCCCTTCGCGACGAGCGGCACGATGTTCTGCGCGGGGAACATGTTCTTGTCGTCCACCAGCGGGACGAACCCGTTCGCGGCGATCGTCGACGACGTGCTGAACAGATCCGCGACCTGGATGTCGCCCGACTTCAGCGCGGCGACCGTGACCGGGCCGCCGGTGTCGGTCGTGCGGATCTCGGCGAACTCGCAGCCGTAGAGCGCCTTGATCTTTTCCTTCCAGCGGCTGCTCCACTGGCCGGGACCGCCGAACACGAATTCCCCGCACCGCTTGCCGAGATCGGAGAAGGTCCGTATTCCGGAATCGGCGAGTTCCTTGCGCACCACCAGCAGATCCTTGTCCTCCGCGGGCGCCTGTTCGAGGACCTCGAACCCGGACGGCAGCTTCTGTTTCAGCTGCGCGTACACGTCCTGCGGTGTGGTCGCCTGCGTGTCCTTGTCGAAGTAGCGCAACAGGTTCCCGCTGTAGTCCGGCACCACCGAAAGCGATTTGTCCTGCAGCGCCTTGACGACGACCTCGCGGCTGCCGACGGGCGGGCGCACGGTCACGTTCTCGGCGCCCGCGTTGCGCAGCGCGCCCGCGTAGATCTGGGCCAGCAGAAGGCTTTCCCCGACGTCGGACGCGCCGATGATGATGTCGCCGGTCGCTCCGCCCTCGGCGCCTCCGGCGAGCGGGTTGCCACAAGCGGTCGCCAGCAAGGCGATCCCGGCGAACAGCGCCGCCATCCTCCGCCTCATGCCTTCGCCTTCTTCCCGCTCGCGGCCTGCGCCAGCCGAACTCCCTTGGGCACCAGCACCCGCTGGACACCCGCCAGCGCGAGATCGAGCACGACCGCGAGCAACGTCGTCAGCACCGCGCCCGCGACCACCTGCGGATAGTCCAAAATGGCCAGTCCGTCGAGCAGGAACCGGCCAAGCCCGCCGAGCCCGACGTAGGCGGCCACGGCGGCCGTCGCCACCAGCTGCAGCACCGAGTTCCGCACGCCGCCGAGGACCAGCGGCAATGAAATGGGCACCTCGACCTTCCACAACCGTTGCCAGCCGGTCATCCCGATACCCTGCGCCGCGTCGACCACGCCGTGGTCGGTCGCCTGGAGACCCGCGTACGTCCCGGCGAGGATCGGCGGGATGGCGAGCACCACGAGCCCGATGATCGTCGAGAGCTCGCTTTCGGTGAAGAGCAGGAACAGGAACGTCACCAGCCCCAGCGTCGGCAACGCGCGGATCGCGTTGCCGCCGCTCACCAGCAGCACCGCGCCCCGACCCGTGTGCCCGACGTAGAGCCCTAGAGGAATCGCGATGAGCAGCGCGAAGACCAGTGCCAGCGCCGTGTAGCCGAGATGCTGCAGCAGCCGGGCGGGGACGCCGTCGGGGCCCTGCCAGTGGGCCGGGTCGCCGAACCAGTTCAGGACGTCGCCGATCATTTCGCCCCCGCCGTGGTCGCCACCCGGTCCCAGGGTGTGAGGACATTGCGCAGCTGGACCAACACCAGATCCACGATCAGCGCGAGCAGCAGGGTCGCGACGATCCCGACGACGATCGGCGAGAAGTACTCGCGCTGGAAGCCGTCGGTGAACAGCACGCCGAGCCCGCCGGTGCCGATCAGCGCGCCGACACTGACCAGGCTGATGTTGCTGACCGAGGCCACCCGGACGCCCGCCGCGAGCACCGGCACCGAAAGCGGCAGCTCGACGGCGAGGAAGCGGCGCGCGGGTTTGTAGCCGATCGCCGTGGCCGCGGCGACGACGTGCGGCGGGACGGCGTCGAGCGCGTCCAGCACCGGGCGCACGAGCAGGGCGGCGGTGTAGAGGGTGAGCGCGACGATGACGTTGACGCTGTCGAGGATCTTCGATCCGATGATGCCAGGGATCACCACGAACAGGGCGAGCGACGGGATCGTGTACAGCAGGTTCGACACCACCAGCAGCGCGGAACGCGCCGCCGCGAACCGGTGGCCGAGCCAGCCCGCCAGTACCGCGATCACCAGGCCCAGGGCCAGCGGGACCAGGGAGAGATAGATGTGGTCGAGCAGGTCGCCGAAGAACTGCGACCTGTTGTTGGCGCTGCCCAGGTAGCGGCCGAGCTCCGCGAAGAAGTCCCCCATCAGGAACTCAGCGACGGCGCTTCGATCACTTCGAGGACTTGCTTGGCTCTGACCACGCCGAGGACCTTCTGATCGGCGTCGACCACGACACCGAGACTCGCGGGCGACGAAAGCGCCGCGTCGAGCGCGCCGCGGATCGGCGAACCCTGGACGTACAGGGATCCGCCCGCGACGAGATCGGTCTCCGCGAGCTCACCGTCCACAGTGGACCCAGGGCGCAGCCAGCCGCGCGGCTGCCCCTCCGCGTTGACCGCGACCTGCCAGTCGTCGGACGGCCCCGGGGCGGGTTTGCCGACCTCGACCCGCTTGACCTCTTCGACGACGATCCCGTCCGCCGAAAGGAAGGAAAGCCCGCGATAGCCGCGATCCTTGCCCACGAAGGACGCGACGAAGTCGTCGACGGGATGACGCAACACGTCCGAGGGCGTGCCGTACTGCGCGAGCACCCCGCCGACGCGGAGCACCGCGATCTTGTCGCCGAGCCGCACGGCCTCGTCGATGTCGTGGGTGACGAACACGATCGTCTTCCCCAGCTGCGACTGAAGGCGCAGCAACTCGTCCTGCAGTTCCTCGCGGACGATCGGGTCGACGGCGGAGAACGGCTCGTCCATCAGCAGTACCGGCGAATCCGCCGCGAGCGCCCTGGCGACGCCGACGCGCTGCTGCTGGCCGCCGGAAAGCTGGGCGGGGTACCGCTTGCCGAGTTCCGCGGGCAGGCCGACGGTTTCGAGCAGCTCGGCCGCGCGCTTGCGTGCCTTGCCCTTGTCCCAGCCGGACAGCAGCGGCACGGTGGCGACGTTGTCCAGCACCGTCCTGTGTGGAAAGAGGCCGGCGTGCTGGATGACGTAACCGATGCCGCGCCGCAGCAACGCCGGGTCGCCGTCGCTGACGTCCTTGCCGTCGAGCAGCACCGTGCCCGAAGTCGGCTCGACCATCCGGTTGATCATCCGCAGCGACGTGGTCTTGCCGCAGCCGGACGGCCCGACGAAGACGGTGATGGTGCCGTCCTCCACGGTGAGGTCCAGGTCGTCGACCGCGACCGTCCCGTCCGGATACCGCTTGGTCACGCCACGGAACTCGATAGTCACGTGTCTCTCCCCATGTCTGGTCGAAAAACCGTAGCCCAGATCCTGCCTGTTGGCACGGTGTCCCAGGGACCGGGTTACTAGGCTGCTGCCCGTGAGTCCTTCCGTCGAAGACGTCCTCGCGGCGCACGGTGTCCACGTGCGACCGCTCCATCAGGTGATTTCCCTGCTCCGGACGGATTGGCGTGACCTCGGCGAACTGGTCCGGATCAGCACCGCGCCACGCCGGAGTGTCGAAGACGTCCTGAACGCGCTGGGCGACGACCTCGAGCGGAACGAGTCCCGCTTCCGGCTGGTCCCCGCCGCCCGCGAGAAGTACGCGCGCTTCGAGGCACGGGACCGGAAATCCGACCCCGACCTGCTGAAGATCATCACCAGCTACGTCGAGAACGTGCCCGCGCCGCTGGCCGCGCTGGACCACGTGCAGGCGACGCCGGAAACGGTCCTGAACCGGGCGCTGTGGCTGGACGAGCGCTACGACCTCGGTACGGCGAAGCTGCTGTTCCTCGGCGACCACGACCTCACTTCACTGGCCGTGCGCGCGTTGCGGCCCGACGCGGACCTCACCGTCGTCGACCTCGACGATCGTGTTCTCGCCTACATCGACGAACTCAGCGAACGGTCCATCCGCACCCTGCACACGGATCTGCGCGTCGGCCTCCCACCCTCGGTGACCGGACGAATGGATCTCGTGTTCAGTGATCCGCCTTACACCCCCGAAGGAATGGGCTTGTTCGCGGCGCGCGGGGTGCAGGCGCTCTCCGAACCCTCGGACGGGCGACTGCTGCTCGCCTACGGTTACAGCCCGCGCCATCCCGCGCTGGGCGCGCAGGTGCAGCGGGCGCTCGCGACGCTCGGGCTGACCTTCGAGGCGATCCTGCCGGACTTCAACCGGTACTTCGGCGCGCAGGCGATCGGGAGCGCGGCGGACCTCTACGTCTGCCAGCCGACCGCGAAGTCGAAGAAGAACCGCGGCGGCAAGGGGAAGGCCGCGATCTACACGCACGGCCCGCAGTCGGTGGAATCCGCCGGCGCGGCCAAGCCGTCACTGCTGGACAAGCTCCACGAGATCGCCACCGAAGGCGGGCTGGCGCTCGAGTCGCGTCCGGTCGACTGGTCCGGCTCCGGCCCGGAGGGTGACGCGGTCGCGATGGACCTTTCGGCCGACCCCGGGCCGTGGCTGCTGAGGACCCTGCTGGGCACCAACGCGCGACGGCTGGCCCTGCTGGTCCCGAACTCGCATCCCGACCTGACGAACGCCGAGGCGCAGGCCGCGCTGAACCGGCTGATCGGCGCGAAGTACAAGCTGCGGCTGTTGCGGAGCACCCCGGACAACCGGCACGCCATCGTCGTCGCGGACGCCGTCGACCACCAGGAAGAACTGCTGACCAGGGCGCACGCGCGGCTCGCGAACGTCTCGCTGGACGTGCCTCCGGACCTGACGGACGCGCGGCTGATCGACCTGCCGCGACACCGGCTGGCGGAACTACTCGGCTGAGCGTGTCATCGGAACTTCATGCGGCCTTCCTAGGTTCAGTCGCATGTACGAACCCCAAGGCCCCGGAACACCGATAGCGCAGCCGTACGGGTACGCCTACCCGCCGGGGCCTCCGCCTCAACACCCCAAGACCAGCGGCCTCGCGATCGCCACGCTCGTACTGGGCCTGGCCGGTTGCCTGGTGCTGCCGCTGCTCCCCGCGTTCATCCTGGGCATCATGGCGCTCGGTCAGACCGGTCCTGGGAAACAGCAGGGCCGGGGCCTGGCGATCGGCGGCCTCGCGGCCGCCGCGTTCTGGACCATCGGCTGGGTCGCCCTGATCGGGAACACCATGGGGAACCCGGACCGCTACACCGCGAGCCCGACGGGCGCGAGTTGCGCGACCCCGCCGGCCGGACACGCCGACGCCTGCACCTTGAAGCCGGGCGAATGCTTCGAACAACCCACTGTCAAGGGTACGTTCGCCACCGTCGAACTCACCTCGTGCGGGAGCGCGCACGCCGCCGAAGCGATCGGGGCCTTCACTCCGGCGGACACCTCCTGGCCCGGTGCCGAAAAGCTGCGAGCGGAGGCCGTGGGCGAGTGCCGCCGGATCATGGAAAAGAACGTGGACCGTCCGCGGCTCGAGGCGTCCGGCGTCCACGCCGAGCTGAGCTACATGGGGCCCGGACGCGAGAGCTGGGAAAACGGCGTGCGCACCGTCTTCTGCACGATCTACTCGCCCGACTCGCAGCTGACCGGTTCCGTCCTCGTCCCCGGCGCCGATCTGTCCATCCCCACCGGCTGACGTGCGCGACCCCCACACGCTATGAAAGGTCCTTTCCTTGCGAAATTTGCAAGGAAAGGACCTTTCATAGCGCTTGAGCGAGCGTGAAAGGGACCGTCACACCACGCCGTCGGCCTCCGCGGCCTTCGCGACGGCCGCGGCCACCTCGGGCGCGACACGCGGGTCCAGCGGGCTCGGGACGATCCGGTCCGGGCCGAGGTCGTCCTGCGCGACGGCGAAGATCGCTTCGGCCGCGGCCAGCTTCATGTTCTCCGTGATCGCCCGCGCACCGGAGTCCAGCGCGCCGCGGAAGACGCCGGGGAACGCCAGCACGTTGTTGATCTGGTTCGGGAAGTCGCTGCGCCCGGTCGCCACGATCTTGGCGTACCGCGACGCCGCGACCGGGTGAACCTCCGGGTCGGGGTTGGACAGCGCGAACACGATCGCGTCGTCGGCCATCCCGGCCAGCAGGGTCTCGTCGATGGTCGCCCCGGACAGGCCGAGGAAGACGTCGGCGCCCTTCAGCGCCTCGCCGAGGCCGCCGCGCAGACCGGCCGTGTTCGTGGTCTCGGCGAGCTTCCGCTTGATCGGGTTCAGGCCCTCGCGCCCCTCGTGGATGATGCCGCGCGAGTCGAGCACGGTGACGTCCGCGACGCCGGCGTTCTGCAGGATCCTGGCGCAGGCCACACCCGCCGCGCCCGCTCCCGAGACGACCACGCGCTGGCCGGAGATGTCCTTGCCGAGGACCTGGTTCGCCCCGCGCAGCGCGGCCAGCGTGACGATCGCCGTGCCGTGCTGGTCGTCGTGCATGACCGGGCAGTCGAGGGCCTCCTTGAGCCGGTCCTCCAGCTCGAAGCAGCGCGGCGCCGAGATGTCCTCCAGGTTCACCGCGCCGAACGACGGGCGCAACCGGACCAGGGTCTCGATGATCTCGTCGACGTCGGTGGTGTCGAGGACCAGCGGGATCGAGTCGAGCCCGCCGAAGGTCTTGAACAGGACCGACTTGCCCTCCATGACCGGCAGCGAGGCGCTCGCGCCGATGTCACCGAGGCCGAGCACCGCCGTACCGTCACTGACCACCACGACCAGCCGGTCCGCCCACGTGTACCGCTTCGCCTTGGCCGCATCCTCGGCGATCGCACGGCTCACCTTCGCCACGCCAGGCGTGTACGCGACCGAAAGGTCACGGGGCGAGGAGATCGGGCGCGTCGCGGCCACGGAGAGCTTGCCGCCCTCGTGGCCCTCGAAGATCTCGGTGTCCGTCACTGGCGTGGTCATCGTGGTTCCCGTCATTGCTTCCGCCGTGTCTAAGGACGGCGAAGTCTCGATTCGAGCGAAGGTCATGGGATTCTCCTGGGACTGCGAGCGGGGGAACTGGCCGGTGAGCAGGCCAAAACTGGGCATGGCCCGGCCACCTGGGGTAACTCGTCCTCCGACACGGCAGCCCAGCGCGGTAGCGCCGGCCTGTCGGCGAAGCGTCCAATCGGCCATCGGTGCCGTGGGTGTGGCGACGGCCGCGGACGCAGCGGTCCGATCATTGTGACAGGCGTGCGGACCAGTGTGCCCCTCTGGTGCGGTTGACGTCACAAACCGGCCGGGCTTTCCGCAGCTCAAGAGAGGTTTCGCAAGACGTCCATCCGGTTTGGGAAGGCGGCTTGAGCCCTGGTTAGCATTGAGGCCATGCAAGCCAGGCGCCTCAGCATCCCCGACTGTTTCGAGTTCACCCCGCGGGTTTTCCCCGATCACCGCGGCCTGTTCGTGGCGCCGTACCAGGAACAGGCGTTCGCCGACGCGGTCGGGCACCGCTTTCGCCTTGGCCAGGCCAACACCAGCGTCTCCCGGCGCGGCGCGATCCGCGGCGTGCACTTCGCGGACACCCCGCCAGGGCAGGCGAAATACGTGTACTGCCCGCGAGGCGCGCTGCTCGACATCATCGTGGACCTCCGCGTCGGCTCGCCCACTTTCGGCGAATCGGCCTCCGTGCTGCTGGACAGCACCGACTACAAAGCGGTCTACATCCCCGAAGGCCTCGGCCACGCCTTCATGGCGCTCGAAGAAGACACGGTCATGACGTACTTCTGCTCCGAGCCGTACAACCCGGTGGGCGAGCACGGCGTCAACCCGATGGACGCCGATCTCGCGCTGCCCTGGCCCAGGGAGATCGAACCCGTGGTGTCCGAAAAGGACACCACCGCGCCCTATCTGAAAGAGGCCTTGGAGCAGGGAGTGCTTCCTCGGTACGAAGATTGCGTGGCCTACTACGAAAAGCTGCGGGCCGAAAACTGAGCTAGCGCGCCACGTCCTCGCTCAGCACCCGTTCCACGTTCCGTTCCGCCAGCGCGGTGATCGTCACGAAGGGATTCACGCCGGTACTGCCCGGGATCAGCGAACCGTCGGTGACGTAGAGATTCCGGTAGCCCTTCACCCGGCCGTACAGGTCGGTGGCCTCGCCCAGCACCAGTCCGCCCAGCGGGTGATAGGTGAACCGGTTCTCGAACGACCGGGTATCCCCGAACAGGTCACTGCGGTAGATCGTGCGATTCGCCCGGTTGACCTTGTCGAACAACGACTTCGCCGCGTCGATCGACGGCTTCCCCTGCGCGGCGTTCCAGCGCAGCCGCACGGAGTCGGTGGCGGCGTCGTAGGTGAAGTGGCCGCGTTCGGGGTTCTTCGTGATCGCCAGGTAGAGACTCAGCCAGGTCTCGACCCCGGCGGGCACCGGCGCGACCTCGGCGAAGACCGGGTTCACCGGGTCGTCCCACGCGTCGATGCCGAGCGCGGGCATCCCCGACTGCAGCGATCCGCCGAGATCCCACGCGTGGTTGGCGCGGCCGAGCATCACGTTGCCGTTGGTTCCCCAGCCGCGGCCGACCTCGTCGTTCAGCCCGGGCAGCGTCCCGGTCTCCCGTGCCCGCACGAGCAGTTCCGTCGAACCGAGGCTGCCGGCGCCGAGGAACAGGTACTTCGCGCCGAGTTGTTTCCTCGCGACGACCGTGCCGTCCTCGGCGGTTTCGTGCACGGTGAGGACGTACGTGCCGTCGCTCTGCCGGGTGATCCCGCGGACCTGGTGCAGCGTCTTGATGGTCACGTTCCCGGTGCCCAGCGCGGCCGCGAGATAGGTCTTGTCGAGGGAACGTTTGCCGTGGTTGTTGCCGTAGATGACCTCTGACGCGAGGGCCGACCTCGGCACCGTGCCCGCTTCTTCCCGCTTCATGTACTCGAAGTCGTAGACGCTGGGCACGAACACCGTCTTGAGGCCTGCCCGCGTCGCGGCCTTCCGGGAAACTCTCGCGTAGCGGTAGGAACGGCAGGTTTCGAACCAGTGCGGGTCGATATGGTTCACGCCGAGGGCCCGGTTGGCCAGGGGAAAGTACTTCCCGTACATCTCGTCCGCGTCGACGCCGGGCAGGATCTCCTCGAAGTACGACCGCTTCGGCGTCACGGCCATCGCGCCGTTGACCAGCGAACCGCCGCCGACGCCACGTCCGACGTAGACGGACATGTCGCCGTGGTCCACCCTGTCGAGCACACCGGGGTACCGCTTGATGTCCCGGTTCGCCAGGTCCATCCAGAGGAACGACGCGAGCGGGGCCTGCGTGCGGCTCTTGAACCACGCGGCCCGCCGGTCCGGCCGGAGCATGTCGCAGAAGACCTTGCCGTCGGGACCGGGGTCGGCCCACAGCCTGCCCATTTCGAGCATGACCGTGGGAATCCCGGCTTCGCCGAGCCGGAGCGCGGTCACCGCGGCGCCGTACCCGGTGCCGACGACCACGGCCGCCGAGAAGCCCGATTCCTCCGCCTGCGCGGTGGAAATCGTGGTGAGCCCGAGAGCGGCGGCCGAATTGAGCGCGGTGAACCCGAGGAAACCGCGGCGCGACAGTGGGGACATGGGCCGATGATCGCCCGCTGTTCGAGCCGCCTTCAAGGGCGAATCCGAAGCGGATTCGCGTCAACTGGGTAAACACCGTTTATTTTCACTCGAACGTGGCGATTCCAGGGGCCCCCTGGGTGGCTTCCCTGATGTGATCCAAACCCGGACAGACCACGCTTTCGGGTCATGAGACGCCTTCTCGCCGCGACCGCGGCGGCACTGACCGCAGCCGCCTTCTTGGCCTTCCCCGGCCACGCCTCCGCGGCACCGCCGCCGCTGCCCGACTTCGACTTCTCCGCCTGCCCCACCCCGCCCGCCAACGCCGACCCTGGCACTTGGCGCTGCGAAGCCTTTGTCTCCCAAGGGGTCCTGACCATCGGCGACCGGGAGATCCCGCTCGGGGAGATGCGGCTGACGTTCTCCGAAGGCAAAGTGGCCGGGAAGTACGCGCAGGTGTTCGGCGACCTACGGCACGCTCCCGCCAGGATCCGCGGCACTTTCGGAGCGAGCCTGCAGCTGAAGTACGGTGGCTATTCGGACTTCCAGTCGAACGACGAGCGCCGCGGCGAACTGGATCTCTACGCGGCCCTGCGGCATCCCTTACTGCCCAAGGAATGCACGGTCGGCACCCTGGCCGCGCCGCTGCACTCGGTGGTCAAGGACGATCCCGCGGTGCCCTTCGAGGTGATCTCTCAGAACCCGACGACGGTGAAGTTCGGCGTCGTCGACTCGCAGCTCGCCCTGCCCGCCACGACCGGTTGCGGCCCGCTGGCGCCGGCGGCGGACCAGCTGCTCGGACTGCCCTCCCCGAGCGGGCGGAACACCTTCAAGCAGGTGACCTACGTGCAGTTCAAACCCCTCTGAACGCGCGAGAGAACCGCGCCTTGGGTGCCCACCGCCGGTGCGCGGACGGACGACACGCGTGACTGGATGGACGACACGCGTGATCCGGCGGCCGACTCTCCGCGCAGCCGAGGTCCGCCGCGTGTCGTCTGTCAGGACACGCGAGCCGTCCGCCTGATCACGCGTGTCGGCCGTCCGGTCACGCGAAGGGCATCCGCGAGGGCCGGGCGCGATGGTGCTTACTTCTTCTTGGTCACCCAGATGGTGATGGTCGCGGTCACGACGGTCTTCCCGTTCGTGTCCGTGATCGTCACCGGCACGGGGAGTTCGAAACCCTCGTCGCCGAATTCCGGCAACTCCGGCAGTTCGGCGACCGCGCGCAGGCTCGTCTCGGCCTTCGCCACGTATTCGACCGTCATCCCCTTGGGCAGCCAGCGATGCGTCGTAGGGACGGTCGCCTCGGCGAGCATGCCCATGGCGATCTCGGCGAGGTTGCAGGCCGCGATCGCGTGAAAAGTCTTGATGTGGTTGTAAACACCCCACCACTTCGGGGACGTCACCTCGCACCGGCCGGGACGCAGCTCGCGCACCGACGGGAGCACCGTCCGGAAGTACGGCACACGCAGGCACATCGCCGCCGAGAACAGCTGTTTGCCGATCGGCTTGCCCGCCAGCCGGTTCCACATCGCGTAGGTCGGATTCTGCGCCATCACGGTCTCCTCATCATGTTACTCACCAGTAGCATAACCGGACCGCAGGCTATATTCGCAACGTGGCACATCGGCTCTTCCTCCTCCGGCATGGTCAGACCGAGTGGTCCGTCAACGGACGGCACACCGGCCGCACCGACATCCCGCTCACGGCCGCGGGCGAGGGGCAGGCCCGCGCGGCGGGCGGCACCTTGCGCGCGGTGCTCGGCGGCAACCCGGCGCTCGTCCTCTCCAGTCCTCGCACCCGCGCGCTGCGCACGGCCGAGCTGGCCGGGCTGCGCGTCGACGAGGTCACCGAAGAGCTGGCCGAATGGGACTACGGCGACTACGAGGGCGTCACCACGCCGGTGATCCGCGAGACCGTTCCCGGATGGACGGTCTGGTCGCATCCGATCCCCGGCGGCGAAAGCGCGGAGGACGTCAACGCCCGCGCGGACAAGCTGATCGAACGCGTCCGCGGACCGCTCGGCGAGGGTGACGTGATCCTCGTCGGCCACGGGCATTTCAGCCGCGTCCTGGTCGCGCGCTGGATCGGTCTCCCGTCCACCGCGGGCGTCCATTTCGGACTCGACCCGGCGGGCGTCGCGGTACTCGGCGACGAACGCGGCGAGCCGCAGATCGAACACCTCAACCTGCTCCCCACCACAGAGGACTGAAATGGGCGACGACCGCATCCGGCGCATCCGCGAAGAAGACGTGGACGCCGTCGTCCAGCTCGTCTACGACCTCGCCGAATTCGAACGCGCCCCGGACGAATGCCACCTCACGCCCGAGCAGCTGCGCGTCGCACTGTTCGGTGAAGCGCCGGGCCTGTTCGGGCACGTCGCCGAGGTCGACGGCGAGATCGTCGGCTACGCGCTCTGGTTTCTCAACTTCTCCACCTGGCGCGGTGTGCACGGCATCTACCTGGAGGACCTCTACGTCCGCCCCGAGCAGCGCGGCTCCGGCCTCGGCAAGGCGCTCCTGGCCACCCTCGCGGCGGTCTGCGTCGAGCGCGGCTACGCCCGCCTCGAATGGTCGGTGCTCAATTGGAACCCGGCTCAGGGGTTCTACAAGTCCCTCGGCGCGGTGCCAATGGACGAATGGACCGTCGACCGCCTCACCGACGAGCCCCTGAAGGCACTGGCCGCCCAGGTTTAGCGAGATCGAAGGCGTAACTCGCGTGATCAGACACGTAACTCACGTGTCTGGAGGCACCACTCGAAGATACGGCTCCAATCACGCGAGTTACGCCTCTGATCACGCGAGTGCGGAGTTCAGGAATCCCGCTCCTCGCGTTCGCGACGCGCCGCGCGACCCGCGGCGCCGTCACGCTCGGCGGCCTCTTCCTCGCTCTCGCCCTCCTGCATCCCCAGCGCCCAAGCGCGGGAGGGGCGGCGGAACAGCAGCACGATGACGGCGACGCCGATCAGCGCGAGCGGCACTCCCCACACCGGCTGCCCGGACGGGCCCGCGCCGTACCAGCCGACGCCGACCAGGATCAGCGCGACGACCACGCCGGGCGACCTCGCCCACGTCTTCCCCATCATCAGACCGGCCGCGCAGGCCAGCGTTCCGGCGGCGAGGACGAGGTAATAGGCGACCTCGGCCAGCAGGTTCTCCGGTCCGGCCTGGCCGTTGACCAGGAGCAGGATCGCGAACACGATCAGGGCGAGCCCCGGCAGCGCGGTGACGGCCCC
Organism: Amycolatopsis sp. NPDC057786; assembly: GCF_042797905.1. Classification (NCBI taxonomy): domain Bacteria; kingdom Bacillati; phylum Actinomycetota; class Actinomycetes; order Pseudonocardiales; family Pseudonocardiaceae; genus Amycolatopsis; species Amycolatopsis sp. NPDC057786. The sequence continues at coordinate 16,993 of NZ_JBHVKW010000066.1, read as the reverse complement.
GGCGAGGCGGACTTCACGGGGTGCGGGCGAGAGCTTGTCGGCGATGGACACGGCGAAACAGCCTTCCAGGCTTCCGGACACGGCACTCCACCAGGGCGGGTCACCGTACGTGAGCACTTTCGATCGTATGCCACCCGGTCGGCCGGTTTCCCCTCGCCGCCGCATGGGAAGAATTGGCGGTGTCGTCGATGAGCGGGCGGTCGGCCCGGGTGCACTTGTCACGACGCGCTGTCTCCAGCCGGCAGTGAGGAGGGACGCCCGCCACAGGCCATACGGTGCTGCTTCGAGGACGCACGGGCCATTGAGCTTCGCGTCACCTGACGCTCCCCTCTTCGGGCCTAAGAGGCTTACCCTGCGGTATGTGCGTGCCATCCTCGTCGTGAATCCCCAGGCCACCTCGACCACCGCCGGTGGCCGTGACGTGCTGGCGCACGCACTGGCCAGCCAGGTCAAACTCGACGTCGTGGAGACCGACTACCGCGGCCACGCGATGGCCGTGGCCCGGTCGGCCGCCCGCGACGGGATCGACCTGGTGGTCGCCCACGGCGGCGACGGCACGGTCAACGAGGTGGTCAACGGTCTGCTCGCGGACGCCGACGGCGATCCGGCGAAGGTCGGCGGCGCCCCCATGCTCGGTGTCGTGCCGGGCGGCTCGGCGAACGTCTTCGCCAGGGCGCTGGGCATCGCGCACGATCCCGTGGAAGCGACCCATCAGCTCCTCAACGCCATCGAGAACGACCGGAGCCGCGACGTCGGACTCGGGATCGCCGACGGCCACTGGTTCACCTTCAACGCCGGCCTCGGCTGGGACGCGGACGTCGTCGGCCGTGTGGCCAAACGCCGGGGCAAGCAGACCACCGCCGGGCTCTACCTGAGGGCCGCGGTGGTGTCGCATCTGCGGCCTCCGCTGGGCCGTCCGCCGCTCACGGTCAGGATCCCGGGTGAAGAGCCCACCGAAGTGCTGACCGCTTTCGTGTCGAACACCGATCCGTGGAGTTACCTGGGCAACCGTCCTGTCCACCTCAACCCGGACAGCTCGTTCGACACCGGGCTGGGCCTTTTCGCGTTGAGCGGTCTGGGGTTGCCCACCGTGTTCAAGCATGTACGGCAGGCATTGCTCACTAAGAGCGATCAACGCGGACGACGTCTCCTTCGTCACGATGACCTGCCGATGATCCGCATAGACGCTGCTGAACCGGTAAACTTCCAGGTGGACGGCGACCTCGTCGGCCAGCGGAAGAGGGTGGAGTTCTTCAGCGTCCCGGAAGCACTGACGGTAATCGTCTGACGACCGGACCGCTGATCGCCTGCGGCAAAGTACGAACTGCCGCTCATCGACGCAGAACCTCCGCTCACCGCATCGGCCTTCCCTTCGGAAGGCTGTTTCGGAACGAAACCGCAGGTCAGAAGCGTCGCTCGGCCGGGTGAGCTGACTCACCGATCTTCAGAAAACCCTTGTCGAAACGGGTGCTTCGTGAAAGCATTCACAAGCACCCAAAAAAACGACCGCCATGACGACTATGGCGCGGAGTACCGCGCCGTTATGAAGGAGCTCAGAAACATGGACTGGCGCCACGACGCGGCCTGCCGAGACGAGGACCCCGAGCTGTTCTTCCCCGTGGGAACCAGCGGTCCTGCTCTGTCGCAGGTAGCGCAGGCGAAGGCCGTGTGCCACCGCTGCACCGTCGCTTCCGACTGCTTGGCCTGGGCATTGGCCAGCGGGCAGGACGCAGGCGTTTGGGGCGGGATGAGCGAGGACGAGCGACGGGCCCTGAAGCGCCGTCGTACGCACATCGGCACGCGTACCTCCGCCTGAGTCTTTCGGACTCAGCACGCTTCATCGCATCACACACAACTGAGCAAGACCCCAAGCTTCGGGAAACTCCCGCGGTGCAATGGCTGCATGGCCGTGCGCTGCGAGGTGACACGTACCCGACTTGAGCTTAACAAGCGAGGCCGACACGCCCTCACGGGGGTATGGCTTCAGCGGACTTTTTCCAAGTCCTCCCGCGGAACCGTTACAGGGCCGGCGCCATCTTTCTCTTCGGGCGCCGGCCCTAAAACGTGTCCGGATGAGACTGTCCCTTGTGGACGATCAAACGCGACAGTCCATTACAGACGCCGGGACAGCGGGATCCGCAGCGCCGCTTCGGTTCCCAGCCGTCGTCCGCCGGTCTCTTCGGATTCCCCGCGCAGCCCCCGGATCGACAGCGATCCGCGCAGCTCCGACTCCACCAGTGTCCGCACGATCTGGAGCCCGAGGCCGTCGCTGCGCTCCAGTGAGAAACCCGAGGGAAGCCCGCGACCGTTGTCGCGGATGACGACGTCGAGCCAGCGGGCGGAGCGCTCCACCACGAGTTCGACCTTGCCCGGCCGTCCGTCGGGGAACGCGTGCTCGATGGCGTTCTGGACGAGTTCGGCCAGCACCATCACCAACGGCGTCGCGATCTCGGCGACGACGACGCCGAACGAACCGGTGCGTGAGAGCCCGACCTGCGATTCCGCCGTCGCGACCTCGCCGACCATCGGGAGGACGTTGTCGAGCAGCTTGTCGAGGTCGACCCGCTCGTCCACCGAGATGGACAGCGCCTCGTGCACCATCGCGATCGACGAGACCCGGCGCACGGACTCGCCGAGCGCGAGCCGCGCCTCCTCACTGGAGGTCCGGCGTGACTGGAGCCGCAACAGCGCGGCGACGGTCTGCAGGTTGTTCTTCACGCGGTGGTGGATCTCGCGGATGGTCGCGTCCTTGGACAGGAGAGCGCGGTCACGGCGCTTCACCTCGGTGACGTCACGCACCAGCACGAGCGCGCCCGCGGGCTGCCCGGCGGGACGCAGCGGCAGCGCACGGAAGAGCACGACGGCGCCGCGCCGCGAATCCGCCTCCGTCCGGCTGCTGGGCTTGCCGTCGAGCGCCTCGATGATCCGGTGCGACACCTCGGTCGCGTCGAACGGGTCACGGATGAGCGACCTGGTCAGCGGCGCCAGGCGCTGCCCGACGAGATCGGACTCGTGCCCCATCCGGTGATAGGCCGACAACCCGTTCGGGCTGGCGAAGACCACCGTGCCGGTCGGGTCGAGGCGGATCAGGCCGTCGCCGACCCGCGGGCTCGTATGCGTGTCCGTCTGGTTCCCCGGGCTGGGGAACGTGCCGTCGACGATCATCTGGCACAGGTCACCCGCGCTGCCGAGATACGCGATCTCGAGCGGGCTGGGCACCCGCGAGGCCGCGAGGTTGGTCTCGCGGCTGAGGACGGCGATCACCGTGCCCGCGAACACCACCGGGATGGCCTCGCGGCGCATCGGCAGGTCGCGGTACCAGTGCGGATCCTCTTCGCGGCAGATCCGCACCTCGCGGCTCGCCTTGGCCAGCTGCGGATGCTCGTCGACGGTGAACCGGGAGCCGACGACGTCCTCCGGATGGGCCGTCGGCGCGGTCGTCGGGCGCGCGTGGGCGACGCACACGTAGTCGCCGCCGTCGGGTTGCAACTCCTCCGAGACGGCGACCCAGAGCAGGAAGTCGGCGAAGGACAGGTCGGCCAGCAGCTGCCATTCGGCGACCACGGTCTGGAGATGGTCCGCGGCTTGACCGGACAGGCCGGTGTTCTCCGCGAGCAGATCGGAAAGGGTGGACACGTCCCCATCCAAGCAGGGTGAGGGCCGCATGACACACTGGAGAGGTTGACCCTGGCCCAGCGGTGTCGTATCACCCCGCGAGGGCCACTCGGACGAGGAGTGAAACATGTCGAAGCGCGCCCGCAAGCGTCGCGACCGTAAGAAGAACGGCGCGAACCACGGCAAGAAGCCCAACTCCTGATCATTCGATCAGACGGCGAAGGCCCCCGCACCGATCCGGTACGGGGGCCTTCGTGTGTCCTGAGCCTCGCTAGTCGGAGGTCTGCTCGATCTTGACCTCGGTGCGCTCGATGGTGATCGAGCCCTTGGTCTGCACGGTCTGGCGGATCGAGGCCCGCAGCCGGGACTTGAGGTCGTCCGGCGCGTGGTCACCGCCGCATTTGCGGGCGAGGAGCTGCTTGATGTGCTCGTCGATGCCGTATTCCTCGAGGCACGGCGGGCAGTCCTCGATGTGCTTGCGCAGGGCGGCGTCGCGCTCGGCGCTGCACTCCTTGTCCAGCAGCAGATAGATGTCGGCGAGGGCTTCCTCGCACCTGACCTTGTCGTCCGCGCCGGCGCAGTAGTCCTCGGTCATCGCCCCGCCACCTCCTGCTGCTTGCCCGTGCGGATGAAGCCCCGCTCGCGGGCGACGTCGGCGAGCAGGTCACGGAGCTGGGCGCGGCCGCGGTGCAGCCGGGACATCACGGTGCCGATGGGCGTGTCCATGATCTCGGCGATCTCCTTGTACGCGAAACCTTCGACATCGGCGAGGTAGACCGCGAGGCGGAACTCCTCGGGCAGCTTCTGCAGCGCTTCCTTGACGTCGGCGTCGGGCAGGTTGTCCATCGCCTCGACCTCGGCCGAGCGCAGCCCACTGGAGGTGTGACTCTCCGCCTTGGCGATCTGCCAGTCGGTGATCTCCTCGGTGGGCTGCTGCACCGGCTGGCGCTGACGCTTGCGATAGCCGTTGATGTAGGTGTTCGTGAGGATGCGGTACATCCACGCCTTGAGGTTCGTGCCCGCCTTGAAAGACGCGAAGGCCGCGTACGCCTTCAGGTACGTCTCCTGGACGAGGTCCTCGGCGTCGGCGGGATTCCGGGTCATCCGCATGGCGGCCGAGTACAGCTGGTCGAGCAGGGGCATCGCGTCCCGCTCGAAGCGCTCGGCCCGCGCGGCCGCCTCTTCGGCGTCCGTGCCCGTGTCCGGCGCGGGATTCTGCGTGCTCGGCAAACCGTTCCCTTCCCGATCGGCGTCGATGCGCTTGTGCGCATGAGACGTCGTCGAGTTTACGCGGGGGCGGATCACCTGGCCGCCCGGCGTGTGCGGGATCAGGATTCGGGGAGCTTCGAGTGTGGTGGACACGTGCCTTCCAACAGTGCGGCCCGGCCGGGCATTCCCGGCGCGCTCGTAGACTCCGCCCATGGCAGGCAAGGGAACCCCGGCGACGGCGCTGCTGGCGAAGCAGAAAGTGGCGCACGTTCTGCACGCCTACGACCACGACCCGCGGGCCGAGTCGTACGGCCTCGAAGCCGTCGAAGCGCTGGGGCTCGACCCCGCGCGCGTGTTCAAGACACTGGTCGCCGAGGTCGACGGGAAACTGACCGTCGGTGTGGTCCCGGTCACCGGTCAGCTGGATCTGAAGGCGCTGGCGGCCGCCGTGGGCGGGAAGAAGGCGAAGATGGCCGATCCCGCCGCCGCGCAGCGCGCGACGGGTTACGTGCTCGGCGGGATCTCGCCGCTCGGGCACCGGAGCAGGCTGCCGGTGGTGCTCGACTCGTCGGCGGAGAAGTTCGAGACCGTGCATTGCTCGGCCGGGCGGCGCGGGCTGGAGGTCGAACTCGCGCCCGGCGACCTGGCGCGGCTCACCGGTGCCGTGCTCGCCCCGATCGGAGGCTGACCACCCGCATTTCGTCCTCTGAATGCGGGGATGGGGTTCACCCTCACGAGGGAGTGGAGCCGGACCGCAGGGGGAAGATCACGCGCCCCCGCTCGGGAATCGTCGTCGGCAAGAGAACGACGATCCCCCGGGAGCGACGAAATGACCAAGACCGTGCCCGACGTGCCGAGGTGGGCGAACCTCGCCGCCCACGCGACGTTGCTGGCGACCCTGCCCTCCGGGCTGTGGCGGATCGCGATGGGCCTCGGCATCCCGGTCGGGTTCACCGCGCAGGGGCTGGACGAGTTCGGCATCCCCGGCTGGGGCACGGCCTACGTCTTCGGACTGAGCCTGCTCGCCGAAGCGCTCGCGTTCCTCACCCTCGGGCTCGTCCGGCCGTGGGGTGAGGTGTGGCCGCGCTGGATTCCCGGACTGCGTGGCCGGCGGATCCCGCCGCTCGCGGCGATCCTCCCGGCCGCCGCGGGGGCGATCGCCCTGACCGCGCTGGGCGTCCAGGGGCTGTTCGGCTGGGCGGAGGCCGGTTCTTCGATGGCGGCGGGAAGCTGGGAGGACTCGCCGGTCTACGGCGTCGTCATGGCGGCCTGTTACGCGCCGCTCCTGCTCTGGGGTCCGTTGCTGGCGGCCGTCACCGTCCACTACGCGCGGCGGCGGCTCTCAGGTGAGCGGCCGCAGCACACGCTCCAGCCACTCGGCGGCCGCGCGTGACACGCCTTCGAGGTCGGCGCTGAGGTTGTGGTCGCCCTTGAGCACCACGATCTCGTGATGCGGCCCGGCCTTGGGCAGGCCGAAGGGGTCCCGGTCACCCTGCACCACCAGGGTCGGGACCTCGACGGCGTCCAGCTCACCCTGCCGGGATTTCTCCGGCTTCCCCGGCGGGTGTTCGGGGAAGGCCAGGCACAGCACCGCCACCGCCTGCCCCGTCGCGGCGGTCCGGCAGGCGACGCGGGCACCGGACGACCGGCCGCCGAACACGAGCGGAAGATCGTCGAAGCGCGCGGAGATCTCGTCGGCCACGGTAAGCCAGGCGGTATCGAGCTGGGTGGCGGGAGCGGGCGCCCGGCGGCCCGCCACCCGGTACGGCTGCTCGACGAGCGCGACGTGGACACCGGCCGCCTGCGCCGCGCGGGTGACCGCGACCAGGTCCTTCGCGCCGATCCCCCCGCCCGCGCCGTGGCCGAGCATCAGCACCGCGATGCCTTCCTCGGCACAGTGCAGCTCGGCCCGCGCGGGGCCGTAGGCGGTGTCGATCTCCAGCTTCGTCATGAGTTCGGCAGCTCGAAGAGCGAGCTTTCGGCGGCGGGTTCGACGCGGTCCACCAGCTCCGGGCCGTTGTTGCGGACGTTGTTGACCAGGCTGGACACCGGCCGCAGCTCGATCGTGTCGACCAGGTCCGCCGGGGGCGGGACGAGCAGGTCGGTGACGTCGGCCCGATCCGGGTCGAGCCAGGTGTCCCACTTTTCGCGCGGCATCAGCAGCGGCATGCGGTGGTGGATGTCGGTGAGCCTGCCGACCGAGTCGGTGGTGATCACCGAGAAGGTGATCAGCGGATCGGCCTCTTTGTCGTCCTTCGGCCGCCAGGTCTCCCAGATCCCGGCGAACGCGAGGGACTCGTCACCCGGTCCGGTCATGAAGAAGGGCTGCTTCTCCTTGCCGTCACGCCGCCACTCGAACCAGCCGTCGGCGGGGACGAGGCAACGCCGAGCGGAAACCGCCTTCTTGAACGACGGCTTCTCCTTGGCGGTCTCGGCGCGCGTGTTGATCATCTTCGAGCCGACGCCCGGGTCCTTCGCCCAGAACGGGACCAGCCCCCAGCGCATCATCCGCAGCGACCGCACGGCGGGCTCGTCTTCGAGCACCGCGCCGTCGGCGTCACGCGGATGCCGCTGGACGACGGTGGGGACGACCTTGGTCGGCGCCACGTTGTGATCGGTCCGGACCCGGCCCTCGGTCAGGTCCACCGCGGCGAACTCGTCGATCAGCGCCGCCGGGTCCTTGGTCGCGGCATAACGCCCGCACATGCGAAAACCTCCCTGATCGACAGCCATCGTTACACGCTACCGATGCGTTGGCGAGCAGCATGGGATCATTGTTCCGCGGTATGCGAAGAGCAGGAGGCGGTTTGGCTGGCAAGGACTGGCGCAAGCTGGACGAATCCGACGTGCGGATCCGTCCCGGCAAGGGCACCAGACCGCGCAGCAAACGCCGCCCCGAGCACGCGGACGCCTCCACGGCGATGGTCATCGGCAAGGACCGCGGCCGCTGGACCTGCGCGATCGACTCCGATCCGGACCGGGTCGTCACCGCGATGCGGGCCCGCGAGATGGGCCGGGTCCCGGTCGTCGTCGGCGACACCGTCGGCATCGTCGGCGACGTGAGCGGCAAGCCGGACACGCTCGCCCGCATCATCCGGGTGGACGAACGTTCCAGTGTGCTGCGCCGGACCGCGGACGACACCGACCCCTTCGAACGGGTGGTCGTCGCCAACGCCGAGCAGTTGCTGATCGTCACCGCGCTGGCCGATCCCCCGCCGCGCACCGGATTCATCGACCGTTGCCTCGTCGCCTGTTACGCGGGCGGGCTCCAGCCGGTCCTGTGCCTGACGAAGGCCGACCTCGCGAGCCCGGACGAACTCCTCGCCGGCTACGCGGGCCTCGACATCCCCGCCGTGGTCACCCGGCACGACGAGCATCCGGACGAACTGGCCGGGCGGCTGAAGGACCGGGTCACCGCGCTGGTCGGGCATTCGGGCGTCGGGAAGTCCACTTTGGTCAACCGGCTGGTGCCGGACGCCGGACTGGCGACCGGCGTGGTCAGCGCGGTCGGCAAGGGCAGGCACACGTCCGTCGCGGCGGTCGCACTCTCCCTGCCCGGCGGTGGCTGGGTGGTCGACACGCCGGGCATCCGCTCCTTCGGGCTGGCGCATGTGACCGCCGACGACATCGTGCTGTCGTTCGAGGAGTTCGCCGAAGCGGCCGAAGAGTGCCCCTCCGGGTGCGGGCACCTCGGGCCGCCCTCGGACCCGGACTGCGCCCTCGACGACGTGGTCACCGAGGGTCACGCGAGCCCGGAACGGTTGACCTCGTTGCGTCGCCTTCTGGCGTCCCGAGCTGGGCACGACGACGAGCGGTAACTAATTCCGGCTTCGCGCGATAACCCGTTCGGATTAGATCAACTTTTTCTGAGGGGTCATCTTGAAGCGCGTAACCATGCTCGCCGCCATCACGACGGCCGCCGTTCTGGCGCTGTCCGCCTGCGGTGGCGAGAAGCAGCCCGGCGCGGCTGCCCCCGCTCCTGCTCCTTCCGAGCAGAAGAGCCTGCTTTCGGCGCCGCTCGGCGACCCGATCCAGCTCGCGGCACTGACCCGCGAGAGCACCAAGAAGGCCAAGTCGTCGAAGGTGACGATGGAGAGCGTCGCCGGCACCGAGAAGCAAACGGCGACCGGACAGGGCGTGTACGACGGAGAGAACACCAAGTTCTCGATGTCGATGGACAGCGACGGCAAGAAGCTGGACATCCTCTTCGTCGACAGCGCGCTGTACTTCAAGCTCGACGCGTCCGACAAGGCCGAGATGAAGACCGACAAGTCGTACGTGAAGATCTCCGCCGACGGCCAGGACCCCATCTCGCAGATGCTCGGCAAGATGATGTCGAAGGCCATCAAGGACAGTGACCCGTCGCGCACCCTCGAGCAGGTCTCGAAAGCCGGCAAGATCACGAAGTCGGACCAGGTCGAGCTGAACGGCGAGCTCACCAACCACTACGTCGTCGAGATCGAGGTCGAGAAGGCCATCGCCCTCATCGTGGGCGAGGTGGGCATCCCGTTCCCGGCGGAGGTCCAGAAGCAGCTCGACGCGAAGCTGAAGGGCAAGAACGTCACCATCCCCACCGAGCTGTGGCTCAACGCCGACCAGCTGCCGGTGCAGGTCGTGTCGGACCAGACCGCGTTCATGAAGGCCATGGGCGTTCCCGGTGACGGCGTCGCCAAGACCACGGTCAAGTACACCGACTGGGGCAGCCCGGTGGAGGTCACCGCCCCGCCCGCCGACCAGGTCGGCGACCTGACGGAGATGATGAAGAAGGCCGGCGGCCGGTAGACGCGTGCTGCCTACAAGCTGACCGCGGTGGCCGCGGCCCTGACCCTCGTGGTCACGGGCTGCGGCACCCGCCCCGGCGCGACGGCCGAGGACAAGGGCGGCGGCGAACTCGCGCTGGCCACCCCGTTCACCGACGCGCTCGGCCTCGTCGAGGCCGCGAAGCAGGGAACTCAGAAGGCGAAGTCCTCCACGACGATCATCGACAGCATGCTCGGGACCAAAGAGGTCACGGGCACGGTGAAGGCGTTCTACGACGGTCCTGCCTCGAAACTCGAGGCGAACATGACCGTCGACGGTGAATCGGTCGGGATGCGTCTGGTGGACCAGACCGTGTTCGTCAAGCTGCCCGCGGAGGAGAAGGCCCGGCTCAAGACGGACAAGGCGTGGGGGGAAGGTCCCGCTGAACAGCGCGGAGCCCCAGGCGAAGGCCATGGGGAAGGCCATGCTGAGGGCCTTCGAGATGGGCGACCCGGCGAAACAGCTGGAGCTGGTCGAAAAGACCGGCCGCGTCATCAGGTCGGAACAGACCCGGCTGGACGGCGTCCCGGCGAACCACTACTTCGTCGAATTCGACGCCAGGAAACAGATCGCCCTGTTCCTCGGCGAAGACGTCCCCGCCGAACAGCGCGCGGAGATCGAGAAGCGGCTCGATGGCAGGGATCTGCTGCTCCCTGCCGAGCTGTGGCTCAACGCCGAACAGTTGCCGCTGAAGATGACCATGGACATGACCTCGTTCATGAAGTCGGCGGGCGGGTCGCAGACCGGCGAGGCGAAGTCGACCTACACCTACAGCGACTGGGGCACGCCGGTGGAGGTCACCGCGCCGCCCGCCGCCGAGGTGGGCGACTACGCCGAAATGATGCAGCAGGCGGGCGGCTAGCCTCCCGCGAGTACGTGAAGGCCCCCTTCATTGCGTCTGGCGCAATGAAGGGGGCCTTCACGTACCCAGACAATCGGACGGTGGAAATTCACGCGCCAGGCGCTACGGTAGTGGTACAGACCATTCACCCGAGGGAGTCCCATGCGTGCCACCGGATTCGCCGTCGTCTGTACCGCTCTCCTTCTGCTGGGCGGCTGTTCCGGGGAAGAAAAACCGGTGGTGAACGACGCGGCGCAGCTGGCCTCGGCCGCCGCCGCGGGTACACAGAAGGCCCGCTCGTCCAAGATCGCTCTCGAGACCACCGCGGAGGACGGCCGCAAGGTCCTGGTCACCAGCTCCGGGCTCTACGAGGGCCCGAACAGCAAGTTCTCCATGGTCGCCGACGTCGCGGGGGAAAAACGGGACCTGATCTTCGCCGACGGCGTCCTCTACTACCACCTGTCGGACACGCAGGTCCAGGAATTCAAGACCGACAAGGAATGGGTCAAGATCACCGCCGGCGGCAAGGATTCGCTGTCCGCGGCCAACGGCGCGTTGCTGACGAACGTCGTCGAGTCGATGGATCCGACGCGGACGATCGACCGGATCTCGAAGTCGGGCAAGGTCACCAAGTCCGAACAGGCCGACGCGGACGGCACGGCCGCCACGCGGTACACCCTCGACCTCGGCGGCGCGCCCGCCGAGCTGTGGCTGGACGGCGAGCAGCGCCCGGTGCGGGTCACCATCGGCAAGACCACGGTCAAGTACGACAGCTGGGCTTCGGACGTGGTGATCATCGCGCCGCCGCCCGAAGCGGTCGGCGACAGCCGCTGAGCCGTCCCCCGATCGGGGTGCGGACCACCGCTGTGTTTCGCTTGGGCGCCCGCCTTTGAAAGCAGGTCCTCATGCGGAGAACGGCCCTGTCCACCGTCGTGCTCGTCGTCGGCGCGCTGCTCGGCGCGTGCGACCGCGGAGCCGTGTCGTTCGCCGACGCCCGCGCGCTCGCCGACGGAGCAACCTCCGCCATGGACGGCAAGGCCGCGAATTTCGTCACCGAGGTCACCGCGAGCACGATGCGGTCGAAGAGCCAGGGACAGGCGAGGGTCGCGGGGACGGGGACCGCGCTGGCCATGACCACGGACTTCCTCGGCGAGCCACTCGAACTCCGGCTCGTCGACAAGATCGTCTTCGCCAAGGTCCCCGAAGCCGCCCGCGCGGACATCCCCGGCGGGAAGCCCTGGGTGAAGGTCTCCCCCGATGGCGCGGACCCGTTTTCGCAGGTCGCCGGCGGCAGCATCGACCAACTGGCGAAGCAGAACGACCCCGGCCGTGCGCTCGACCGGGTACGGAAGGCGGGCACGCTCACCGAATCCGGGCACGCCGAACTGGACGGGACGCCCACCGAGCACTACCGGCTGGACGTCGACCTGGCCGCGCTGGGCGGTGATCTGCCCGCCGGGTTGTCGGCCGAGGCCGTCGGGGAACTGCGGGGGAAGCTCGGGAAGATCCCCATGGAGGTCTGGCTCGACGACACGCACCGGCCGGTGCGGATCGTGCTCGACCTCGCGCCGGTACTAGCCGCTTCGGGTGTCCCGGACAGCGCGACGGCCCGGATCGTCACGCGCTACAGCGAATGGGGCATGCAGGCCGACATCCAGGCGCCGCCGCCGGAGGAGATCGGGGAGATCCCGGCGGGCTGATCCGTCACGTTCCGCTCGCCCATCTCGTCGGATTCGTGAAGGCGGGACAGGAGGAGCGAACATGCGAGTGATGGTGATCGGGGCCACCGGGATGCTGGGACGGCCGCTGGTGCGGCGGCTGCTGGCCGAAGGCCACGAGGTGAGCGGGCTGGCCCGCGGGGTGGACCGGGTCGCGGCGGTGCGCGCGACCGGCGCGAAACCGGTGCAGGGTTCGCTGTTCGACGTCGACTCCCTGGCAGGCGCGCTGAACGGACACGACGCGGTGGTCAATGTCGCGACCCGCATCCCGGACGCGCGCCACGCGATGACGTTGTCCGGCTGGGCCGAGAACGACCGCGTGCGGATCACCGGCAGCCGGACCCTGTCGGACGCCGTGCGACGGGTCGGTGAAGTGGGAATCGTGGTGCAGGAAGGGATTTCGTTCGTCTACGCCGACGGCGGCGATCAGGAACTGGACGAGGACGCGCCCCTCGAACTGCGCGGCAACATCGCGTCTTCGACGGTGGCGCACGCGAACATCGCGGAACTGGCGGACGAGGGCCGGACCGCGATCCGGCTGCGGATCGGGCTCCTGGTCGCCGACGATCCGATGACCACGACGATGCTGTCCGCCGCGCGGCGCGGTTCGCCGCTGATCTTCGGCCGCCGGACGGACTGGACCGCGGCGATCCATCCGGACGACGCGGCGGCGGGCGCGATCGCGGCGCTGCGGGCCCCGAGCGGCGTCTACAACCTGGCCGCGGATCCGGTGCGGAAGCAGGAACTCGGCGAGGCGATGGCCGCGGCGGCCGGTGTCCGCCGTCCGCGCGCGCTGCCGAAGTGGCTGGCGAACCGGCTGGGCCTGATGTCGGTGCTGGCGCGTTCGCAGCGCGTCGTCTCGACCCGGCTCACCGAAGCGACCGGCTGGCGCCCCGAGCGCCCGGTGCCCGGCCCGTCCTGGTTCTGACGCGTTCAGTCCTCTGAATGCGGTAGTCGCGCGTGCAAGGACCGCATTCAGAGGACTGAACGCGGACGGGGTTAGAGGAGTTCGAGCAGGAACGGGAGCTCTTGAGGCGCGTACCAGGCGAGTTCGTGGTCTTCGGCGTCGCCGAGGGTGAACTCCGCGTCCGGGTCGCCGAGGTCGGCCTGGTCGATCACCGCGGCGGCGGCCCGCACGGCCTCCGCTGCCTCGGCGGCGTCGACGTGGATCGCGGCGACGTCGGCGATCTTCACCGGCCCGGCCAGCCGGACGACGGCGGCGTCGAGATCCGGGCGCAGCGTGACCTCCTCGACGTCGGCCGAGATCACCACGCGCCGCGGCTCGGGCTTCTCCTCGGCCGCGATCAGCCGGAGCGACGCCCTCGCGGCGTCGAGCAGCGCGGCGTATTCGAGCTCTTCGTCGGAACCGCTGGCGTAGGACTCCCGCAGCGCCGGGGTCAGCGCGAATCCCGTGCCACTCCGCGCCCGGAACTCGCCGGTGGTTTCGAGCTCACGGAGCATCGCGATCGTCGCCGGTAGATAGACCCTCACCAGTGCGCACCCTTCAGCTCTTCCAACGATTCCTCGATCATCCCGGCGAGCAGGTCCACATCGGACACGGCCTTGCGGTCGCCGTTCAGTCCGAAGTAGACACCCCCGTGATACGAGGTGACCCCGATCGCCAGCGCCTGATTGCGCACCAGCGGCATGACCGGGAACATCTCCACCATCTTCGCCTGTCCCGCGTAGAGCGGCACCTGCGGGCCCGGCGAGTTGGTGATCAGCACGTTGAAAATGCGTCCCGACATCGACCCGGCCGCCCGCGCGCCCAGCGAATGCAGCGTCGCCGGGGCGAACCCGCCGACCGTCAGCAGCCCGCGCGCGGCGACCGAACGGCCGGAGTCGAGGTGGTCCGCCATCGCGTGTCCGATGTGCTGCAACCGCAGGACCGCGTTCGGCTCCCCGACCGGGAGATCCACCAGATAGGCGTCGACCTGGTTCCCGACCAGCGCCGGCGTCGAGTATTCGGCCGTCTCGGCGTCGCGGACGGCCATCGGCACCAGCGCGCGCACGGTGGTCGTCGCGGTCAGGTTCGAGCCGCGGGAGAGCAGCCATTCCCGCAGCGCGCCGGTGATCGCGGCGAGCACGACGTCGTTGACCGTGCCGCCGTGCGCGGCGCGGACCTTGCGGAAATCCTCCAGCCGCGTGCGGACCACGGCGAACATGCGGCCGCCCGAGGTGCGGACGTTGAGCGGCCCGGACGGCGCCGGATTCACCATGGTCTTCAGCGCCGACGCGACGTCACCGACCGTTTCGGTGACCTTGCCCGCCATCGCGGTGGCGTCGTGGGCGATGGAGCGGACGTTCTCCACCAGCTCCGTCGGCCGCTGCACGGTCTCGGCGACCGCGTCGAGGATCAGCTGCGTACGGCTCGGTTCCCGGCGCGGATGCCAGGTGTCCTCGAACGGTTCCGGCTCCTGCGGGGTGCCGTCGAGGATCAGCTGTCCGAGCTCGATGGTGCCTAGCCCGTCCACGACGGACTGATGCGTCTTGGTCACCAGAGCGACGCGGTCGCCCGCGAGCCCCTCGACGAAATACGCCTCCCAGAGCGGCCTTCCCGGGTCGAGCCGCCGCGACATCAGCCGCGCCACGAGGTCGGACAACTGACCGTCGGAACCCGGCTGCGGCAGCGCGGACCGGCGGACGTGGTAGTTCAGGTCGAAGTCGACGTCGTCGACCCACACCGGCCGGGCGAGATGCCCCGGCACCTCCAGCACCCGCTGCCGGTAACGCGGCAGGAACGCGAGACGCTGCCCGATCAGGTCCAGCAGCTGCTCGTGGGTGAACCCGTCGCGCGGCCGCTCGAAGACCGCCACCCCGCCGACGTGCATCGGGGTCGAGTGGTCTTCCACGTACAGGAACGAGGCGTCCAGCGCGGAGAGGCGGTCGGGCATGGGCCGATCCTTACATAGTGGGACACTCGCCGGTGTGGGTGATGAGTCGGTGATCTCGCCGAAGGACCGGTTCCTGACGGTGTACGGGCGCAAACCGGTGCTCGAGGCCTTGGACGACGCGGCGCTCGAGGTGGACAAGGTGATCCTCGCCGACACCGTGCGAGGGCCGAACGCCGCCGAGATCCAGCGTGCCGCCAAGGCCGCCGGGGTGCCGGTACAGCGCGCGAGCGCGCATCGGGTCAAAGTGCTGGCGGGCAACGGCAAACAGGACCAGGGGGTGCTGGCCGACGTCGTCGCCCCGCGGATGCGGTCCCTGCACGCGGCCCTGTCCGACGGCAGGCCGCCGTCGCGGGTGCTGCTGCTCGACGGCATCACCACCCCGGCGAACGTCGGGATGATCCTGCGCACGGCGACCGCGGCCGGGCTGGACGGGGTCGTGGTGCCGCGGCGCGGGGTCGCCGCCCTCGATCCGATGGTGGTCAAGGCTTCGGCCGGGGTCGCGTTCCGCGCGCCGGTGCTGCGCTGCGGCAGCGCGCGCGAGGCGGCCGAAATGCTCACCGAAGCCGGCTACGGGATCTTCGCGCTGGGCGCTTCCGCCCGGAGCTCGGTGTTCGACGTCGAACTGCCGCAGCGCGCGGCTTTCGTGCTGGGCGGGGAGACGAACGGCGTCGGCGCCGAGGTCGGCGAACTGGTGACGGAATGGGTGTCGATCCCCATGCCGGGCGAGGTCGAGTCGCTGAACGTCTCGGCGGCCGCCGCGGTGCTTTCCTTCGAGCTGGTGCGGCGCGCTAAGGCTGCGGGAACAACGCGCTGAGCTCGGTCAGCGTCTCCTCGACCGAGGTGTGGTGCACTCCAGCCATCCCGGCCGCCACCGCCGCGCGGACGTTGTGCGCGGCGTCGTCGACGAACACGCACCGGTCGGCGGGCAGGTCGAGCAGCCCCGCGGTGAGCAGGTAGACCTCGCGTTCGGGTTTGGCCACGCCCACCTCGCCGGAGAAGACGAGCGCGTCGAAGAACGGGTCGAGCGACCGTTTGGCCTCATCGGAAGCGCCGGGAGCGTTCGAGAGCAAGGCCGTTTTGATGCCGCGCTCCCTGACCGCTCGCAGGAAGGCGTACAGCTCGTCCGCGCCGGCGTCCGTGAGCACCCCGACGTAGTCGATGACCAGCCCTTTCAACACCGGCCCACCGTACACAAGCGATCACCGCCCGGTTCATCCTCTCGGGCGGTCCTTGTCGCGGCTCCGCCCACCGCCCGCCCCTTAGTTGCTGGGCGCGGCCGAGGGGGCCGCGGAGGGGGACTGTCAGATGAAGTCGTACGTACTGAGACGGCTTGAACCGTGTGAACCGCCGTACCGGGTCGACGGCAGGCCGGACAACCTGGTGCACCGGGCCGCGGCGCCGGACAACCAGCTCGTGCTGGACCTGCCGCTGTTCGGCGAAGCCGTCGTGGAGGAACCGCGGCCGCGACCGGACACCCCCGACGGACGGCAGGTCGGCAGGCTGCTGACCACCATCCTCGAAGCCTGTGACGGTCGCCGTCCCGCGGTCCAGGTGCGGCCGATCCTCGACCCGGCACTGCACAGCGCGCTGCTCGACCGCGGCCGTCGCCGTCCCTCGGGTGGCTATCGGCCGAAGTCGGTCCACCTGGGACATCCGGCGGACGGCGTCGTCGAAGCCTGCGCGACCGTCGAACAGAACGGACGCTGCCTCGCGCTGGCCGCCCGCTTCGAGCGGACGCCGTCGGGCTGGGTGTGCACCCGCTTCCACCTGCTGAAGCCGCCGCGACGGGTCTCAGCGCTCGCGGCCTGATACGCGTGAAGGCCGCTGCGCGGGCGGGCGGCAGACGGCCGTGAAGCGCACGACGCGGCCTGAAGCGCGTGAAGGCCCCTTCCTTCGGCTGAGCCGAGGGAAGGGGC
>NZ_JBHVKW010000065.1:0-50930 GCF_042797905.1 Amycolatopsis sp. NPDC057786 | reverse complement strand
GGCCGGAGTTCCCAAACCCATCTTCCCAAATTTTTATGTTTCCCACCGTGGTTGCCCCCACGTCCGGCGGGACGCTTCACCAGCAGGACAGGAAGTGGCACCGTGGCCGTTCGGGCGACACGCGTGACTGGACGGACGACACGACCACGGCCGGGGCTCCGCCACGAGTCGCCCGCGATCACGCGTGCCATCCCTACCAGCGCGCGAAAACGCCACCCGTGTACCCGCAGTAGGTACCCAAGACACCCTTGGCTCCCGAAGGGAGCCTTCACTCCACCAACGACCTCACCCCCTAACACGACACGTTCGACCTACTCCTCAATAAGTGCGGTCGGTGTCCCCGATGTCGTATTGGGGTCGCTGAGCGTCTCCAATGCGACATTGGGAACCTTGTCAGACACTCCGATCTTTTGACGGCCGTGTCGCGAAAGCCACTTTCGGGACACCGGACGTCCTCAAAGAGGCTTTCGCGACACTGAGTCGATCGATGGATGCGCCATACCCCCGGCGAATTTTTTCAGACAAGACAAAATGGTGCCCTGTAAGGGAATCTGGGCACGAAATTCGCCATCGAAGGACCGTTCGCCGTCTGCCGGCACCCGGGGTCGTGAGCTTTTTGTCGGTGCCCCGGTGCACAGTGCCGGTCATCGGATTCGACGACTGGAGGACCAACCGATGTGCTGGCATTGCGACAACCCCGGGAAGACCCGCGCCGACTACCTCGTCGAGGAGGTCCGTCCGCTGATCCGGAAGTACGGCTGGATGGTGCAGACGGTCGAGCGCGGAAGTGCCCACCCGGGCTTCGCGTACACGGTCGGGCTCACCGACGCAGGGCTGCCCGAACTCGTCGTCACCGGCTTGAGAGAACGAAGATCCGGACAGCTGCTGAACTATTTCGCCCAGCTGGTGGTCCGGTCGGGGCCGCCGGAGGCGGGTGAGGTGCTGCCCGCCGCGGTGGGATGGCCGTCGTTCGAGGTCGTTCCGCTCAGTTCGCCGTCGGCCCATCTGCTCACGGCCGTTCTCCTGTACGGCGAAGAATTCCGTGCGCTGCAACTGGTCTATGAGGACGAGCACGGCAGGTGGCCGTGGGACAGGGATTTTCGCGGCGGGACGGGCGGCCAGCCGGTGCTGGGGGCGCGGGGTCGTGGCTGAATCCCTAAGGCACTGCGGGAGCTTCGCCTTCCCGCAGGCTGGTTCCCGGGGCGAGCCGTTGGACGGCGTCCTCCATATGGGCTTCCAGCAGCGACAGCGCGGTCTCTTCGTCGCCGGCCCGCAGGGCTTCGATGATCCGGGTGTGCTCGGTGACCCGTTCTTCGACCCGCTGATAGGTCGCCTGCAGCGCGGTGAGGCACATCCGGGTCTCGATCAGCAGGGTCCGGGCCATACGCACGAGCCGTTTGCTGCCGGAAGCGGCGATCAGCGCCTCGTGGAAACGGAGGTCCGCCCAGGAGAGCGCGGTCGGGTCGTCGTCGTCCGCGGCGGTGGCCATGGCGCGTACGGCCTCTTCGAGTTCGGTGGCGACCCGTTCCCGGTCCCCGCGCAGCGCCCGCAGCATCGCGGCGCGCTCGATGGCCGAGCGGGCCGAGTAGATGTCGTAGACGTCGCCGGGTTCGAGGTCGATCACGAACAAGCCGCGGTGACGTTCGCTGCGCAAGAGCCCTTCGGAAACGAGGTGCTGCATCGCCTCGCGCAGCGGTCCCCGCGAAACCTGGAACCGGGAGGCCAGATCCGTTTCACCGAGCTGGGTGCCGGGAGGGAGGGCGCCGGTCATGATCGCGTCCCGCAGCTGCCGCGCGATGATCCCGGCGGTCGACTCCCGGCTGACCGGCTCGATATCCGGCAAGGACATGGTTCAGTTGCCCCTCTTTCCGAACAGCGCGCCCAAGGTGCGGACGAGCGGGGACTTCCCGGTGAGCCGCAGGCCTTCCCAGACGGTGACCTGATTGGCGGTCAGGACCGGTTTGCCGAGCCTGGTTTCGAGCGTGTTGATCTCGCCGAGCGTCCGCATGGCGGTGTCGGGGACGAGCAGCGCGTCGGCGGCGGGGTGGTCCCGGCTCACCGCGAGCTCGACGACGGCTTCCGGGCCGAGTTGGCCGACCTCGGCCGCGGTGTCGATGTCCGCGCTGCCCATCGAGACCACTTCGACCCCGCCCGCGCCGAGGAACTCGACGAACAACCGGGCGACGTCGTCCGGGTAGCTGGCGGCGACCGCGACCCGCCGGACGCCGAGTGCCTTCGCGGCGTTGACGAAGGCGAAGGAGGTGCTCGACGCCGGGACACCGGCGACGGCGGCCAGCCGGTCGGCCTGTTCGCGGGCACCCTCCCAGCCGTAGACGAAGCTGCCGCTGGTGCACGCCCACACCACCGCGTCGGGTTCGTGTTTGGCCAGGAGCGCGGCGCCGTCGGCGAGCCGGCTCGCGCTGCCGAGGTCCAAGAGCTCCGCCACGGCGTGCAGATCGGTGCCGTAGATGTGCTCGACCGGCAGCTTGATCCCGGCCATGTCCCCGCCGAGGAGCTGTTCCGCGAGCGGGTAGTCGTCTTCGGCCGCGTGATCGGGGTAGATGAACCCGATGGTGGTCGTCTCGGACGGCGGCTCGGGCGGGGCGAACGGCGTGATGGGCACGGAACCTCCGGAGGGCAGATTGTCGACAATCGTAGGCGAAGAGGTCAGTCGACCTCCCGGAGCCACTTGCCGGGCCCGACGATCGGCAGGTTCATCCGCCGGAGGCAGGCCCACATGGTGAGCTGATTCGCGGTGAGGACCGGTTTGCCGAGCGCGCTTTCGAGTGGCTCGATCAGATCGTAGGTGGGGAGGTTGGTGCAGCTGACGAAGATGGCTTCGGCGTCGGCGTGGTCGGCGGCGAGGATGCGTTCGGCGATGGTGCGGTAGCTGACCTTCCAGATGCCGCCACCGAGGCCGAGATGGTCGCTCGAGACGGTGCGGACGCCGAGCTCGGACAGGAAGTCGTGCAGCTTCCCGGTCAGGTCGCCGTCATAGGGCGTCAGTACCGAGACCCGGTGGAGGTCGAGCTGGTGCAGGACCTCCGCCAGTGCTCCGGACGTGGTGACGGCGTCCGTCGCGCCCGCGTCGCAGATCGCCTTGGTCAGCGAGCGTTCGTAGTCCACACCGTTGACGAAACTGCCGGAGGTGCACAGATAGGCGACGACTTCGGGCTCGACGTGGAGTACATCCCGCGTGGCGGCGGCGAGATGCCTGCTGTCGCTGACGAGCTGGGCCATCTCCATGCTGACGGGCACGGGCTCGTACGGCGTCCGCGCGAGGTGAAGGGAGACCTCCATGGGCACCCAGCGCCACAGCTCGCGTTCCAGGGCCAGGTCGAAGGGGGCGATCACGCCTATACCGCGCTGCGCCAACGGGCCTTCGAACTCCAGTAAGTCGAAATCCAAGTCTCAGCCTCCGGAAACGTCTGCTGTCACAGTCCGGTGCTCCGGGGGTCGTTCCTCGGATTGTTGACAATCATACGAGCCACTTTTACGGTGTCAACGTGATCGCCTCGGAGACCCCTGTGCTGGCGGTGCTCTGCGGAGACACGCGCCCACCGGACATGCGCGCTATCGAAGACCGAGCGGTGGTTCGTTACACCGGCGAGGCCGGGTTGGCCGACGCGTTGTCCGGCGCCGACGCGTTCTTCGTCTACGACTTCCTTTCGACCGCCGTCCCGGGCGCCTGGCACGCGGCCGACAAGCTGCGCTGGCTGCATATCGCCAGCGCGGGAGTCGACCCCGTCCTCTTCCCGGGACTGCAGGAGAGCGACGTCGTGCTCACCAACTCACGCGGGGTGTTCGACGGGGCGATCGCCGAGTACGTCCTCGGAGTCGTCCTCGCGTTCGCCAAGGATTTCGTCCGCTCGTGGGACCTGCAGCGGCAGAAGCAGTGGAAGCACCGGGAGAGTGAACGGATCTCCGGCCGCCGGGTCCTCGTGGTCGGGACGGGGCCGATCGGCCGGTCGATCGCGCGGATGCTGCGGGCGGCCGGGATGTCGGTGGCGGGCGTCGGACGCCGTCCTCGTGAGGGTGATCCCGACTTCGGGGACGTGTACGCGTCGTCGGACCTCGTCCGTCATCTTCCCTGGGCGGACTACGTCGTCGCGGTCGCGCCACTGACCGAGCAGACGAAGGGCATGTTCGACGCCGAGACCTTCGCCGCGATGAAACCCGGCGCGCGGTTCGTCAACGTCGGTCGCGGCGAACTGGTCGTCACCTCGGACCTGATCGGCGCACTGCGGGACGGGCCGCTCGGCGGCGCGGCACTCGACGTCTTCGACACCGAGCCGCTGCCGCCCGAAAGTGCTTTGTGGACTATGGAAAACGTGCTGATCTCGCCGCATATGTCGGGTGACTTCGTCGGCTGGCGTAATACTCTGGTAGAGGTGTTCGCGGACAACTTCCGTCGCTGGTGCGCGGGGGAGCCACTGCGCAACGTCGTGGACAAGCGGCTCGGGTACGTGCCGTCGGAGACGCTTCGCCAAGGTTAGGGGCCGGATTGAACGACACCAAGTTGACCGCGAGCGAGCTCGTCGCCGCGTACGCCACCGGAGAGCTGTCGCCGGTCGAGGCCACTCAGAACGCCTTGCGTGCCATCGAAGAACGCGACGGCGAGATCAACGCTTTCTGCCTGGTCGACGCCGACGGCGCGCTCGAACAGGCGAAAGCGTCCGAGATCCGCTGGCGGGACGGCAATCCGATCGGCTGGCTCGACGGCGTCCCGGCCTCGATCAAGGACATGTTCCTGACCCAGGGCTGGCCGACGCTGCGCGGTTCGCGGTGCATCGACCCCGACCAGCCGTGGGACGTCGACAGCCCGGTCACCGCGCGGCTGCGTGAGAACGGCTTGGTACTGCTGGGAAAGACCACGACGCCGGAACTGGCGTGGAAGGGCGTCACCGACAACACGCTGACCGGGATCACCCGCAACCCGATCGACCCGTCGACGACGGCGGGTGGGTCAAGCGGGGGCAGCGCCGCGGCCGTCGCGGCGGGGATGGGTGAACTCTCCGTCGGCACCGATGGCGGTGGCTCGATCCGGATCCCGGCTTCGTTCTGCGGAATCGTCGGGCTCAAACCGACACACGGGCGGATCCCGCTGTTCCCGGCGAGCCCGTTCGGTCCGCTCTCACACGCCGGCCCGATGGCGCGTTCGGTCGACGACACGGCGCTGCTCCTCGACGTCCTCGCCCTGCCGGACCATCGAGACCCGGCCGCGCTCGCGCCGCCGGTCTCGACCTATCGCGAGGCCGTCCGCCGGGACGTGCGCGGGCTGATCGCCGCCTACTCGCCGACGCTCGGCTACGTCGACGTCGATCCGGAGGTCGCGGAGATCGTCAAGTCGGCGGTCCGGTCGCTGGGTGACGCCGGACTGCACATCGAAGAGACCGATCCCGGTTTCACCGACCCCAAGCCGGCCTTCGACATCCTGTGGTCGACGGGGGCGGCCAAGTGGCTGGACACCTTCCCCGCCGGTTCGGAGACGAAGGTCGATCCCGGGCTGCGGAAGGTGTGGGAACTCGGCAAGACCTTCTCGGCGAGCGACTACCTCGGAGCCAATGCCGAGCGGGCCGCGCTGGGCATCCTGATGGGCGAGTTCCACACGCGCTACGACGTGCTGATCACGCCGACCCTCCCGATTCCCGCCTTCGAAGCCGGGCACGAGGTGCCGCCGGGCAGCGGGCTGAGCGGCTGGCCGGACTGGACGCCGTTCACCTACCCGTTCAACATGACCCAGCAGCCCGCGATCAGCGTGCCGGCGGGCCGCACCTCCAGCGGCCTCCCGGTCGGCTTGCAGATCGTCGGCCCACGGCACTCCGACGACCTGGTGCTCGCGGTCGCGAAGCTCCTGGAGGAGGTCCGTCCCTGGCCGTGACCTGCGGAAAGGGAGCAAGGGACCTTTGCTACCACTTCCGGGGCGGTGGGATCAGGGCTGCGCGACGTGGGACTTCCGGACGAGCCCGCGTACCTGGCCGCTGCACAGCGCGAGACCGGTGGCGGCCACGACCAGCGCGGCGCACGCGAGCAAGGTCGTGCTGACCCCGAAGTGCTGCGCGGCGGGCCCGGCCGCCATCTGCCCGAGGGGCAGGGCGATGAAGGAACCGAGCATGTCGTAGGAGTAGACGCGCGCGAGTTTGTCCTCGGCCACGTTCTCCTGCAGCGAGACGTCCCACGCGACCACGAACTGCTCGATCGCCAGTCCTGAGATGAACATGGCCGCCAGCAGCAGCGGCAGCAAGGGTGCGTGGCCGAGCAGGATCAGCGGCGGCGCTTCGAAGAGGATCACCGCGACGCCGACGAACAGCGCGCGGTGCGGCTGCCATCGGGCCACGAGGATTCCGCCGACGAGCGAGCCGATCGTCTGCGCGGCGAGGGCGAATCCCCAGCCGGAGCGCCCGAAGGTGCTGTCGGCGACGACGGGGCCGAGTACCGCGATCCCGCCGGCGATGACGGCGTTCACCACCATGAATTGCACGACCACGACCCACACCCAGGTGCGCGACCGGAATTCGTGCCAGCCTTCGACGAGTTCCGCCAGCGGGCGGCTGCCGGGGATCCGTTCCCGGCGGCTGAGGCGGATGCACCGGTAGGACAGGGCGGAGCCCAGGAACAGCAACGCGTTCCCGGCGAGCGCCCAGCCGGGGCCGACCGCGGTGACCAGGATGCCGCCGAGCCCGGCGCCGGCGATCCGGCCGGAGTTCGACAACAGCCTGGCCAGCGCGTTGGCCTGCGCGAGGAGGGTGGCGGGCACCGTCAGCGGGGTGAGCGACGCCGAAGCGGGGGCGGAGATCGCGGCCACCGCGCCGTTGACCACGCTCAGGCCGACCAGCAGCGGGATCGACGCGAATCCACAAAGGACACTCGCGGCGATGACCGCCTGGGTCACGGTGGCGGCGACTTCGGTGCCTTGCAGGATCACCGACCGCGGTAGCCGGTCCGCCAGCACCCCGCCGAACAGCAGCAGGACCACGCTCGCCACGGACCGCGCGCCGACGACGATGCCGATGTCGACGGCCGAACCGGTCAGGTCGATCACCGCGAACGCCAGTGCGAGCGGGGCGACGGCGTTGCCGAACTCCCCGAATGTGCGGCCGCCGATCAGCCAGCGGAAGTTGTGCTGGCGCAATGGTTCGCGCAGGGACGTCACCGTCGCCTCATCTCGAACAACGAGACCGTCGCGCTGACCGGGATCGTGCCCCGCGTGCGGGGCGGCTTGGCGGCCGAGTGCAGAAGGTCGCTCAGTTCGCGAGCGTGTTCGAGCGCCTTCTCCCAGGTCTCGCGGTCGACCCACATCTCCGCGTCGCTCGTCGACCCCTGCTTGCCGGGAACGCGGAATTCGCTGCGGCGCTTGAGTTCTTCGGCCATCGTCGCGAGGAGAAGCTGTTCCTCCCGCGGATTCGCCGATGTGAACCGCGATCCGGACTCCGGATCGTGCCGGTAGCGTTTCGCCAGGCCGCCCCGGATCCGGACCTCCTCGGCGACGTCCAGCAGGCCTGCCTCGTGCAGCCGCCGCAGGTGATAGCTGACATTCGCTTGTGTCTCACCGAGTTCGCGCGCGGCTTCGGCCGCGCTCATCGCGACACCGGTCAAAAGCGACAGAATGCGCAGCCGTACGGGATGGGCGAGGACACGCAGCCCGTCGAGGCCGGGGGACTCGGACATGGGACGAGTATCGGCCGCCGGGACGCGAACCGTCAAACAGTTATTTGGGGGTTTCGTTGGTCGGGAGTTCCGGTGCGGTGACCCGAGGTCTGTGCTCTGCTGGGAGATATGCGTATGACGACATTGGGCAGGAGCGGCCTCGAGGTGTCGAGGATCGCTTTCGGTACCTGGCAACTCGGCGGGGACTGGGGTTCGTTCGACGAGGACGCGGCGATCGCAACGATCCACCACGCCCGCGAGCTCGGGGTGAACTTCTTCGACACCGCACAGGCCTACGGGTTCGGGAAGTCCGAAGTGCTGCTGGGGAAGGCGCTGCGTGAGGAACTCAAGCGCGACCGCGACAACCTCGTCATCGCCACGAAGGGCGGCATCAAACCGCGGTCCGAACGGCCGCGCGACTCGCGGCGCGAGTGGCTGACGCGGGGCATCGAGGACAGCCTCCGGTTTCTCGACGTCGACCATATCGACCTTTACCAGATCCACTGGCCCGATCCCGGCGCTCCCGCCGAGGAGACGGCGGGGATCCTCCAGGAGTTCGTCGACGCCGGGAAGATCCGGCACGTCGGTGTCTCGAACTACGACGCCGCCGGGCTGGCCGCCTTCGACGAGACACGGCCCGTGGAAACCCTGCAGCCGCCGTATCACCTGTTCCGCCGCGGCATCGAGATCGATCCTCTTCCGTACGCCCGTGTGAACGACATCGGCGTGCTCGTGTACAGCCCGCTGGGCAGCGGGCTGCTGACCGGAGCCTTCACGCCGGAGACGACGTTCGAGAAGACCGACTGGCGTTCACGGTCGTCGGCGTTCACCGGCGAGACCTTCCGGCGCAATCTCGCCGTCGTCGACCGGCTCAAGGACTTCGCGGCGGGCAAAGGAATCTCCGTCGGCCAGCTGGCGATCGCGTGGACGCTTGCCCAGCCGGGCGTGCACGTCGCGATCGTGGGCGCGCGCAAGGCGGCCAATATCGAAGCCAGTCTCGCCGCCGCGGACATCGACCTGACCGCCGACGATCTCGCGGAGATCGATCGGCTCACCGCCGACGCCGTTCCCGTGTCGGGCGCGAGCCCGGAAGGTATCGCCTAAAGCTTGAATTCGGTACCGTCCAAGGGAAGCGAGGCGCCGCCGTCCAGCACGGCGGCGTGTTCGGGCGACCTGGGATCGATCACCGGGTTCGTGTTGTTCAGGTGGGTGTACGCCCACCGCGGGCCGGGCCGGAGCTTCGCGAGGCTGCCGGTGATCGGCAAATGACCCATCGCCAGTTGAGCGCCGACCTCGGCCGCGGTGGCGCCCGACATCTCGTCCGGCGCGTAGAAGGTCCCGTCCAGCAGTACCAGATCGGCGTCGCGGGTGAAGTCGTCGAATCCTTCCGGCCAGCTCTTCAAACAAGGCGCGTACACGAAAACGCCACCGGTCTCGACGTCTTCGAGCCGATACGCCACCACCCACGGACCGTCCTCAGTGGACGTACGTGCGTACTTGGGACGCTTGTCGCTCACGGGAAGCATGCTCACCCGCAGTCCGTCGATGGCGACCTTTGACGACGGCAGCCACTCCCAGCCGCCGTACCCGTCGATGATCGAACGTGCGGGGAAGTGCTCGGACAAGGCGCTCAACACGGCGTCGGGTGCCCACACGGGAAGGCCACCCGCTTCCCGCAGGAGAAGCAGGCCGAGTGAATGGTCGAGTTCGGCGTCGGTCAGCAGCACTCCGCGCAGCGGGATCTCCCTCGGTCCTGGCCCGGCGCGCAGCGGTGGGGTGGCGAGGATCTGCGCGCGGATGTCCGGCGACACGTTGAGCAGGTACCAGCCCTCGCCGTCCGCGCTCACCGCCACGCAGTCCTGCGTCCGCGGCGGCGCGTCCGAAACGCACAGCGCGCAGGCGCAGTTCCACTGCGGGAATCCGCCGCCCGCCGCGGTGCCGAGCAGGATCACCCTCATCGCGCCGACCGCATCACGAGTTCGTCCGTTTTCGCCTGCGTGGCGAGGATGAGGTCGACGACCTCCCGCTGCGGGGAACGCGAGCACACCGGGTCCGTCGCAGAGGCGTCGCCGGTGAGCTGGAACGCCTGGCACCGGCAGCCGCCGAAGTCGATCCCACGCCGATCGCAAGTGCCACAGGTGTCCGGCATCCAGTCCGCGCCGCGGAAGGCGTTGAAGGAGCCGGATTCGTACCAGATCCACGCCAGCGTCTTGTCGCGCACGTTGTCGAATTCCAGTGTCTCGATCGCCGTCGACGCGGGGCACGGCAGCACGTTCCCGTCGGGCGCCACGGTCAATTGCCGTGCGCCCCAGCCGTACATGCACGGCTTCGGGTACTTCTCGTAGTAGTCGGCGACGACGTAGATGATCTCCATGCGGCCACGCAGCCGTTTGGTGGCCGCGCGCACGATCGGCTCGGCCTCGTCGAGCTGACGCCGGGTCGGCATCAGGGCGTCGCGGTTGCGCAGGGCCCAGCCGTAGTACTGCGTGTTGGCCAGTTCGAGCCGGTCCGCGCCCATTTCCTCGGCCAGGTCGATGATCCCGGCGAGCTGATCGTGGTTCTGCCGGTGCAGGACGACGTTCACCGAAAGCGGCAGCCCGGCCTTCCTGATCAGTTCGGCGGCGACCAGCTTCCGGTCGTGCGCCCGTGCTCCGGCGAGCCGGTCCGCGCGTTCGGCTGTCGCGCCCTGGACGGACAGCTGGACATGCGCGATGCCGCGTTCGGCGAGATCGTCCACTCTGGACTCCGTCAGCCCGAGACCGGACGTCACCAGGTTGACGTAGCACCCCAGTTTCGTGGCGTGCTCGACCAGGATGGGCAGATCCGGTCTGGCGAGCGGTTCGCCGCCGGACATGTGCACCTGGAGCACGCCGAGTTCGCGCGCCTGGGTGAGCACGGAGAGCCATTCCTCTGTGGACAGCTCGCCGTCGCGGGCGATCAGCTCGACCGGATTCGAGCAATACGGGCAGTGCAGCGGGCAGCGGTGGGTCAGCTCGGCGAGCATGCCCAGCGGTGGCGCCGCGGTGGTCAGGTCCATTCGACGATCCGCCGTTCTCCCAGCCGGGACAGGACGTCCAAGATCTCTTCCTCGCGCACACCGGTGTAGCGCTCGCGCAACGACGAAGCAATTCCAGCGACATCCGCGACGCCGTCGCAGAGGGAAAGCACGGCGGCGGCGGTCGGATTCGGGACGAGCACGCCTTCGGGGAACAGGAGGACGTGCGTTTCCCTGGTCTGGTCATAGCTCAGCCGGACCCCGCGCCGCAGACGCGGCACCGAGCCCGGTTCAAGGGTGGTCATCACCGCTCCTCGGCCGCCGCGCGCTCGATGGCGTCGAGCATCGACCAGAGCACGTCGGTTTTGAATGACAACGCGGCGATCGCCTTGTCCTGCTGCTCGCGGGTGACGGCGTGCCGCACGACGATGTCGAGCGTCCCCTTGCCCTCGCCGGAGACCTTGTCGATGCGATTGGTGAAATACGCGAGGTCCTCCGGCGCGATCCATGAATAGTTCGCCAGCATGTCGGCGACCCGCCGCTGCATGAGATGGCCGGCGAACATCTCGGTCAGCCCGGAGGCGACCGCTTCGAGCCAAGGTTTCGTGCGGGCGAAATTCACGTAGGCGTCGACGGCGAACCGCACGCCGGGGGCGACGTGCCGCTGATCGAGAACCTCTTCGCGGTCGAGCCCGACCGCGGTGCACAACCGGAGCCATCGCTCGGTTCCGCCGTCGCCCGCCTTCGTCCCATCGTGGTAGACGATGCGGTCGAGCCATTCCCGGCGGATCTCCGGCAGCGGGCAGTTGCTGATGATCGCCGCGTCCTTCTGCGGGAGAACGTACTGGTAGTACCAGCGGTTCGCGGCCCAGATCTTCAGCTCGTGCCGGGACAGGCCGCCGTCGTGCATCCGCACGTGGAACGGGTGGGTGCCCCAATAGCGGTGCGAAAGCCCGCGCAACGCCGCGATGAACTCCGACGACGACATGAGGGACACCGTGCTGGCCTCCGGGTGCTCGCTGATCGGGACGGCGGCGGTGGCGGGGGACGGGCCCCCACCACCGGAGGAGGTTTCAGTCCTCCATGCGGGCCGCGTAAGCGGTGACCTCCATGGGGGTTTCGTACTCGACGAAGTCGGGGGTGGTCCATTCCTCGATCATTTCTGCTCCTAACGTCCACATCGGATCGAACAGGGCCGGGCCACCGTCACCCTAGAAGCGGGTCGCCGATTCTGACCAGACGTAAGGTCCGACTTCCGGCGGCGTTTTGTAAAGTTTCCTACCTATGGCCGATCGCGGCGCCCGATTCGTCACGCTCGGCGCACACAACGGTTAACAGCCCGCGCGTCCGCTAGCCCGTCCAGTGGTGTCCGTTTCGTTATGTTGTGTGTTTCTATCCCACTCGACGGGTGCTCCAGGGTTGTCACTGAAGGAGGCGTCCCATGTCCTTACGTCGTACTCTCGCCGCCACGTTCGCCGCGGTGACGGCCGTGTCGATCGCGGCCGTCCCGGCCGCCGCCGAGGCGCCGCCGTCGATCCAGGCGATCAGACAGCTCGCGAGCGGCCTCAACCAGGCCTGGTCGATCGACTTCCTGCCCGACGGCACCGGCGTCTTCACGCAGAAGGACGCCAGGACGATCAGCAAGATCGACAAGGCGGGCAAGGTCACCACGGTCCAGACCATTCCCGGGGTGAGCGTCACCGCGGAGGCCGGCCTGCTCGGCATCGCCGTCTCGCCGAACTACGCCACCGACCAGACGGTCTTCATCTACTACACGACCAGCTCCGACAACCGGATCGCCAAGCTGAAGCTGGGCCAGACGCCGACGCCGATCGTCACCGGCATCCCGCGTGGGTCGCAGTATCACCATGGCGGACGGATCCGGTTCGGCCCGGACGGCTACCTCTACGCGGGTACCGGCGACGGACAGAACGGCGCCAACGCGCAGAACAAGAACTCCCTCGGCGGCAAGGTCCTGCGGGTCACCACCGACGGCGCGGCCGCTCCCGGCAACCCGTTCAACAGCCGCGTCTACTCCTACGGCCACCGCAACGTCCAGGGCCTGACCTGGGCGAACGGGCAGCTGTACGTCTCCGACATCGGTGCGAACAGGCTCGACGAGCTGAACAAGATCGAGCCGGGCAAGAACTACGGCTGGCCGACCTGCGAAGGCCCGTGCAACACCGCCGGGATGACCAACCCGGTCAAGTCCTGGCCGACGTCCTCGGCGACGCCGAGCGGGCTCGCGGCCTACAAGGGCTCGCTGTACATGGCGTCGCTGAAGGGTGGCACGTACAAACTCGACCTGAACGGCAACGGCGGCAAGCTCTGGACCAACCTCGGCCGCACGCGTGACGCGACCGCCGGCCCGGACGGTCAGCTGTACACGATCACCCCGGGCGCCCTCTACGTCTCCGACGGCAGCTAGCCCAGCGCGTTCAGTCCTCTGAATGCGGGGGACCACCGCGTTCAGAGGACTAAACGCGGGGGAGGGCCACGGCGTGTTCGAGTTCGGCGAGCGCGGTGTCCAGATGGGTCAGGATGCGCTGCAGATGCGGCACGCTCCGGCGGCAACCGGTGACGCCGAAGTCCAGGTTGTCCCCGTTGCTGGTCAGCGTGATGTTCAGCGCCTGCCCGTCCAGCAGCACCGACGCCGGGTAGATGCCGTCGAGCGCCGCGCCGTTCCAGTACATCTGCTTGCGCGGCCCCGGCACGTTGGAGATCACCAGGTTGAACGGTGGTTTCGTGTTGTTCACGAAGCCGGGGATCGGGGACACGCCGAGCTGGGCGACGTTGATACCCGACAGCAGCAGCGTCTGCAGCGGGGTCAGCTCCGAGAAGAGCTTCTTCCCGTTCCGCATGGACGCGTTGATCGTCGCCAGCCGGGCGGCGGGATCGGTCAGATGGGTGGCGAGGTTGCACAGCAGCGCGCCGATGTTGTTCCCCGCCGCGTCACCGCTGTCCTTGCGCCGCAAGGAAACCGGGACCATCGCGGTCAGCGGCGCGTCGGGGAGCGCGTTCTGCTCCATCAGGTAGTCCCGCAGCGCGCCCGAGCACATCGCGAGGACGACGTCGTTGCGCGACACCCCGGCGGCGGTCGCCACCTTGCGCACCCGGTCCAGCGACCACGACTGCGCGGCGAACCGGCGGGCCCCGCCGATCGGCACGTTCAGCATCGTCTTCGGCGCCTGCGCCGGCAGCGTGAGCGTGTGCTCCTGGAACGCCTCCCGCGCCACCTTCATCGCGGCGGGCGCGATACCGGCGAGCTGGTTGACCGTCTTGCCGAAGGTGCTGAACACCGACGGCGACACCTTGCCGTTGCGGCCGCCGTCCGGTTCGGCGCGGCGCCCCCACGGCGGCGGACAGTCGAGGTCGGCCGGGTCGTCCGACAGCGTGCCCTGCAGATGCCGCAGCGCCGAGACGCCGTCCATCAGCGCGTGGTGGATCTTGCTGTAGATCGCGAACCGGCCGTCCTGGAGACCCTCGACCAGGTGGATCTCCCACAGGGGACGGTGCCGGTCGAGCAGGGTGCTGTGCCAGCGGCCGGTCAGCTCCAGCAGTTCGCGGATCCGGCCGGGCTGGGGCAGCGCCGAATGGCGGAAGTGGTAGTCGAGTTCGAGATCGGTGTCGGTCGCCCAGGCGATATGCCCGGCGGTGTTGACCGGCCGGGCGGGACGGCGCCGGAACACCGAGCGCATGTTGTCGGACTCGAGCAGGCTCTTGCGGACGTCACGCAGATAGTCGGGCCCCGCGCCCTCGGGTTTCTTGAACAGTTGCAGTCCGCCGACGTGCATCGGATGTTCGCGCGTTTCCACGAGAAGGAACATCGAGTCGGTCACGGGCATGAACGGCATCGTCGGACCACCTTCCGCGCGGCGGCGTGCGAGCACGCCGGGTGCCAGAGTCTACGCACACCGAAACCACCTTCTCACGCTTTAGGGTGGGTCACATGACGATCCCGACCGATCCGCAGACGGGTGAGTTCCGTCGGTCCGCCAACCATTTCGACGCGCGTGTCACCGCCGACGGCCGCGACGGCTGGCCGGTGGAGGCGGGGAGATACCGGCTGGTGGTCAGCCGGGCCTGTCCCTGGGCCAGCCGCGGCCTGGTGGTCCGGCGGCTGCTCGGCCTCGAGTCCGCGCTGAGCGTGGCCGTCGCCGATCCGATCCAGGACGAGAAGAGCTGGCGGTTCACCCTCGATCCCGGCGACCGGGATCCCGTACTCGGTATCAAGTACCTGGCCGAGGCCTATCACGCGGCCGATCCGCACTACATGGGCGGGATCAGCGTTCCGGCCATTGTGGACATTCCGAGCAAACGGCTGGTGAGTAACGACTATCCGCGGATCACCCTCGATCTGTCCACCGAATGGACCAGCCTCCACCGGCCCGGCGCGCCCGACCTCTACCCAGAGCGACTTCGCGACGAGATCGACGCCGTCAACGCGGGGGTCTACGCCGACGTCAACGCCGCCGTGTACCAAGCCGGTTTCGCGACCAAGCAGGCCGCGTACGAGGACGCCTACACCCGGCTCTTCGCCATGCTGGACGCGCTTTCCGAGCGGCTGGAAAAGCAGCGCTACCTCGTCGGTGACACGATCACCGAAGCGGACATCCGGTTGTTCACCACGCTCGTCCGCTTCGACGCCGTCTACCACGGGCACTTCAAGTGCAACCGGAACAAACTGACCGAAATGCCGGTGCTGTGGGCCTACGCCCGCGACCTCTTCCAAACGCCGGGCTTCGGTGACACCGTCGACTTCGACCACATCAAGCGGCATTACTACGCGGTGCACGAGCAGGTGAACCCGACGCGGATCGTCCCTTTGGGACCGGACCTCTCCGGCTGGACGACGCCGCACCACCGGGAGCAGCTGGGCGGGCGCCCGTTCGGCGACGGCACGCCGCCGGGACCGCCGCCCGAGGACGAACGGATCGGGGACACGGATGGAGCCACTTCCTGAACGCGCCGACGTCGTCGTGATCGGCGGCGGCATCATCGGGGTCAGCTGCGCGTACCGGCTCGCCGCCGCCGGGGTCTCGGTGCTGCTGCTCGAACGCGACATCCTGGGCGCGGGCTCGACGGCGAAGGCGGCGGGCGGGATCCGGTCGTCGTTCACTACCCGGGTCAACATCGAGATCGGGCTGCGCGGGCTCGCCGAGTACGCCTCCTTCGCCGAGACGTACGGGACCGAGATCGACTTCCGCCGCGACGGCTACCTGTACCTGGTCACCGACCCCGCGGACCTGCCCGAATTCGAACGCTGCGCCGAACTGCAGAACTCCTACGGCGTCCGCAGCCGTCTCGTCGAGCCCGCCGAAGCGCGGCGGCTCTCCCCGCTGATCGACACCGAGGGCGTGGTCGCGGCGCTGTGGTCGCCGGACGACGCCAAGGCGACCCCGGACTCCGCCGTCCAGGGCTACGCGCGGGCGGCTCGCGGGCACGGCGCGGTGCTCCGGACCGGCATCGAGGTCGTCGGGATCGAACGCGACGGTGACGAGATCACCGGCGTCCGGACCGGTGCCGGTTTCGTGCGGACGGACGCGGTGGTCTGCGCGGCGGGCGCGTGGTCGGGCCGGATCGGCGAACTCGCCGGCGTCGACCTGCCGGTGCGGCCGTTCCGGCGGCAGGTCGTCTTCACCGGCCCGGTCGCGGATCTGCCCGCGTCCGTGCCGCTGACCATCGAGATGCCGTCCGCCTTCTACTTCCACCGCGAAGGCCCCGGCCTGGCGATGTCCTTCTGCGAAGGTGACGGCGACCCCGGTTTCGACACCCGCTATCGGCCGGGCGACTGGCTGCCGAAACTCGCCGAGATCGCCGCGCGCCGGGTGCCCGCGGTGCTCGACGCGGGGATCCGCGGCGGCTGGGCCGGACTGTACGAGGTCACCCCCGACCGCAACCAGATCGTGGGGGAAAGCGTCCACCTGACGCGGTTCTTCTACGCGACCGGCTTTTCGGGACACGGGTTCCAGATGGGCCCCGCGGTGGGGGAGCTCGTGCGGGACCTCTACCTGGGGAGGGTCCCGGCCATCGACATCACCGGGCTCGACGTCCGCCGGTTCGCCGGCGACCGGGCCGTGACGAGGGAGCACAACATTGTCTGAGTTCGTCGAGGTCACCACCGAGGCCGAGCTGCGCGAGATCCTGCCGCCGCCGCTGGAGCGGACCGCGAACAAGGCGCGACCGAAGCTGCACGAGATGGACCGCCAGTGGCTCGCGGAGTCGCCGTTCGTGTTGATCGCGACGTCGGCGGCCGACGGCACCTGCGACGTCTCGCCGAAGGGCGACCCGGCCGGGTTCACGCTGGTGCTGGACGACACGCGGATCGCCATCCCTGAGCGCCCCGGCAACCGGCGCGCCGACGGGTTCCGCAACGTCCTGTCGAATCCGCACGTCGGGCTCATCTACCTGATCCCGGGCCGCGGCGACACGCTGCGGATCAACGGCCGCGCGCGGCTCGTGCGGGAGGCGCCGTTCTTCGACGACATGATCGTGAAGGGCAACCGGCCGAAGCTCGCGCTGGTAGTCGACATCGACGAGATCTTCCACCACTGCCAGAAGGCGTTCATGCGGTCGAACCTCTGGTCGCCGGAGAGCTGGGCGCCCGGCTCGCTGCCGTCGCGGGCGGTGATCTCGAAGACCTTCGAGCGGCCGGACGACAGCATCGACGACCTCGAGGCTTATTACGCCCCGGCCGCCTACTCGGCCGGGTTGTACTGACCTCGTGAGTGGTCTTGAGGGGTAAGCAAGGTTGGCAGGTTGCGAAAGCCACTTTCACAACCTTCAACGTTGCGAAAGTGGCTTTCGCAACGAAGGGGGAGGGTGCGCTAGCGAAGGGGGCGCTTCGCTGCACCCGGGACGTGGCCCTTGCTGAACCCACGGCCGAGATGCGTCGCGAAAGCCACTTTCGCGACGCCTGACGTCCCGAAAGTGGCTTTCGCGACACGGTCGCCTCACGGCCGCGAGCGACCCCCCGCGACCCGGCACCTTTGCGTCACCCGTGGACAACCGTCCTTACCACTCACGAGACCGACCGCGGCGGTTGCTGGATCGTTGAACGATCTGGCACTATCGGCGAGGTGCCTGCACCCACCGGAGCCCAGCATCTCGCCGACGCGCTGACCGCTCTGGGGACCGAAGTCGTCTTCGGTCTCCCCGGGGTGCACAACCTGCCGTTATGGGAGGCGCTGGCCGATACGGACATCCGGCTCGTCGGCGTCCGGCACGAGCAGACGGCGGGGTACGCGGCCGACGGTTACGCCCGCGCGACGGGGAAGCTCGGCGTCGCGCTGGTGACCACGGGACCCGGCGCGGCGAACACGCTCGCGGCCGTCGGCGAGGCCATGGCCTCCGCCGCGCCGGTGCTGATCATCGCGACCGACATCCCGTCCACGCTGCGGCGGCCGGGCGTGGTCCGTGGAGTGCTGCACGAAACGTCGGACCAGCAGGCGATGTTCGCGCCGGTCACCAAGGCGGGGTTCACCGTCACGAGTGCCGACCAGGTCGCCGCCACCCTCCATCGCGCGGCCCGGCTCGCGCTCCAGCCGCAGAGCGGTCCGGTCTACCTCGGCATCCCCGCCGACTTCCTGTCGGAGCGGACGCCGGCGCGCCGCCCGCCGCGGTCGCACGCCCGGCCGTCCGAGATCCCGGATCTCACCGAGGCCGAGGCGCTCCTGGCCACCGCGGACCGGCCGCTGATCTGGGCGGGCGGCGGCGCCCTGCGCGCCGAGGCGGGTGAGGCGATCGGGAAACTCGCCGAACGGCTGGCCGCGCCGGTGCTCACCACGTTCGGCGCCCGTGGGCTCCTGCCGGTCGATCATCCCTGCCTCGCCCCGAATCCGGTGCACGCGCCCGAGGTCGGCGCGCTGTGGGACGAGGCCGACGTCGTCCTCGCGATCGGCACCGACTTCGACGGGCTGATGACGCAGAACTGGCTGATGCCGCAGCCGAAGAAGCTCATCGCGATCAACGTCGACCCGGACGACGCGGCCAAGAACTACCGGCCGGACATCACGCTGGTCGGGGACGCCAGGGTGCTCGTCGAGGCGCTGAAAGTCGAGGAACGGCCCGGTATCGCGGCACTCGTCGGCAGGCTCGCCAAGGTCTCCGCCCGTGTCCGGCGGCGGATCAAGGAGGAGGAGCCGCAGGCCGCGGACCTACTGTCCACTTTGGACGAGGTGTTGCCGCAGGACGCGGTCGTGGTCGCGGACATGTGCGTGGCCGGGTACTGGATCGGCGGGTTCCATCGCGTCCGCGCGCCGCGCAAGCTCGCGTACCCGATGGGCTGGGGCACCCTCGGCTATGGCTTCCCCGCCGCGCTCGGCGCGGGTGCCGCGGGCGTCGGCCGCGCGATCTGCGTCAGCGGTGACGGCGGTTTCCTGTTCGGCTGCGGCGATCTGCACACGCTGGCGCAGGAACAGCTCCCGGTCACGGTGATCGTCGTCGACGACGGCGGCTACGGAATGCTCCGATACGACCAGGATCGCGCGGGGTTGCCCCGCCGGGGTGTCGACTGGGACAGTCCCGATTTCGTCGGCCTGGCAAGGGCTTTCGGGGTGCACGCGGACCGCGTCTCCGGGTTCGGGCGGGCGTTCCGGCGGCTGCTCGGCGAATTCGTCGAGTCCGACGAGCCCAACGTGCTGGTCGTGCGCGCGAAGATGGCGCCCCCGCTCAACACCTCGCCGCGCTGGTACCGCAAGGAATCCCCGTGACCGGGCTCCGCGTCGGCGTGGACATCGGCGGCACGTTCACCGATCTCTGCGTGCTCGACGAGACCGGGGTCGTGGCCGTCGGCAAGGTGCTGACGACGCACGACGAACCCGCCCGCGCGGTCGAGGAAGGTCTCAAGAGGACACTCGCCGACGCGGGGCTGGACGCGGGTGACGTCGAGCGGTTCGTGCACGGCACGACCCTGGTGACGAACGCGCTGATCGAACGCAAGGGGGCGCGCACCGCTCTCCTGGCGACGGCCGGTTTCCGCGACGTACTGGAGATGCGGCGCGAGCACCGGTACGAACTGTACGACCTGCTCATCGAACTGCCGACGCCGCTGGTGCCACGTCATCTGCGGTTCGACGTCCCCGAGCGGATCCTCGCCGACGGGTCTGTCCACACAGGACTGGACGAGGAGTACGTCGCGCGGCTCGGCCGGGAGCTCGACGCCAGGGGGATCGGCGCGGTGGCGATCTGTTTCCTGCACGCCTTCACGAATCCCGCGCACGAAAGGCGGGCGGCCGAGGTGCTGCGGGAGGTCGCGCCCCGGCTGCGGGTCGCGCTCTCCAGCGAGGTCGTCCCCGAGATCCGCGAGTTCGAACGGATGTCGACCACGGTCGGATGCGTCTACGTCCAGGACCTCACCGAACGCTATCTGCGTGACCTGGAAAGGCGCCTGCACGACGTCGGGGTGCGGCCGTCGCCGCATATCATGCTGTCCAACGGCGGGATCGCGACGGTGGACACCGCCGTGCGCCACCCGATCCGCATCCTCGAATCCGGGCCGGCGGGCGGGGCGCTGGCCGCGTCCGCGATCGGGTCCGCGGCGGGGATCGGGGATCTGCTGGCCTTCGACATGGGTGGCACGACGGCGAAACTGTGCATGATCTCCGGCGGCGCGCCGCTGGTGACACACGAGTTCGAAGTGGACCGGAAGTACCGGCTGCTGCCGGGTTCCGGGCTGCCGGTCAAGGTGCCGGTCACGGATATGATCGAGATCGGGGTCGGCGGCGGCTCGATCGCGCGGATCGACGCGCTCGGCCTGCTGACCGTCGGCCCGGATTCGGCGGGGTCCGAGCCCGGCCCGGTCTGTTACGGACGAGGCGGCACCGAGCCGACCGTGACCGACGCCGACCTCGTGCTCGGCTACCTGGATCCGGGGTATTTCCTCGGCGGCGGAATGACTTTGGACCTCGCGGGCGCGCGCGAGGCGATCCGTTCGAAGATCGCCGGGCCGCTCGGCGTCAGTGTCGAAGAGGCCGCCTGGGGCATCCACACCAGCGTCAACGAGGACATGGCGAACGCCGCCCGCGTCCACGCCGTCGAGCGGGGCAAGGATCCGGCGAAGCTGCCGATGTTCACGTTCGGAGGCGCCGGTCCGGTGCACGGCGTCGGGGTGGCACGGGCGCTCGGCGCGCCCGAGGTGGTCGCGCCGCCCGCCGCCGGAGTGCTCAGCGCGGCGGGATTCCTCACCGCGCCGCTGGCTTTCGACTTCGTGCGTTCGGCGCGCTCCGCGGTGCTCGACCTTTCCTGGGACCAGGTCGACGCGCTGTTCGCCGAGATGGAGGCCGAAGGCACGGAACTGCTGGAGAAGTCCGGTGTGGAGGGTGCGGACGTGACGCACCGCCGGATCGCCGAGATGCGCTACTCCGGGCAGGGCTACGAGATCCGGGTGCCGGTCGAGGGCGGGGAGTGGCCGGTGTCGCTGATCGACGCGTTCACCGAGACCTACCGGACGTTGTACCGGCGGACCGGGCCGGACGTCGCGATCGAGGTGCTGAACTGGCGCGTCGTCTCCAGCGGCCCGGCGCCGGAGGTCACGCTGAAACTCGCGGGTGCCGAGGCCGAAGGCGACGCGCGCAAGGGGAGCCGTCCAGCATATTTCCCCGCCGAGGGTGGCTTTGTCGACACTGCGGTGTTTGACAGGTACCGGCTCAACCCGGGCGATCGGGTCGAAGGTCCGGCCATTGTGGAGGAACGAGAGTCCACTGTGGTCGTTCCGCCGGGTGCGCGCTGTGTCGTCGGCGAGGACGCCGGTCTGGTGGTGACGGTATGAGCGTCGACCCGATTCTGGTCGGAGTGCTGGGAAACCGGCTGCACTCGATCCTGGCCGAACAACAGAACGCGCTTGTCAACACGGCGTTCTCGTCCGTGGTGCGGGAATCGCTGGATCTCGCCTGCGCGGTGTTCGACTCCCGCGGCGAGATGATCGGCCAGTCCGTCGGCGGGACGCCGGGCCACATCAACGCGATGGCGACCGGGATGCACCATTTCGTCGCCGCGTACCCGCCGGAGACGCTGGAACCCGGCGACGTCCTGCTCACCAACGATCCGTGGCAGACGGCCGGGCAGATCAACGACATCACCGTCGCGACGCCGGTGTTCCTGCGGGGACGGCTGGTCGCGTGGTTCGCTTCCTGTTGCCACGCCCCGGACATCGGCGGGCGCCTGGTCTCCGCCGAGGCCAGCGAGGTCTTCGAAGAGGGCCTGCGTCTCCCGATCATGAAGTTCCTCCGCGCGGGCGAGGTCAACGCGGATCTCGAACTGCTGATCCGCGCGAACGTCCGTACGCCGGAGGAGACCATCGGAGACTTGTACGCGCAGGTCACCGGGAACGAGGTCGGTGCCGCCGGCCTGGTGCGGCTGCTGGAGGAGTTCGGGCTCGATTCGCTGGACGACGTCGCGGCCGAGATCATGAACCGCTCCGAGCGGGCACTGCGGGACGCGCTGGCGAAACTGCCGGACGGCACCTACACGAGCGAGCTGGTGACCGACGGGTTCGACGACGAGGACGTCGTCCTCAAGGTCGCCGTGACCATCGACGGCGAGGACATCCACCTCGATTTCGCCGGCTCGTCGCCACAGAGCCGCCGTGGCATCAACGTCGTCCTGAACTACACCAGGGCGTACGCGTCGTTCGCGGTCAAGGCGGCGATCTCGCCGGAGGTGCCGCACAACGCGGGCTCGTTCCGGCCGGTGCACGTCACCGCGCCGGAGGGTTCGGTGCTCAACTGCACGCCGCCCGCGCCGGTCGCGTCCCGGCATCTGATCGGGCACTTCCTGCCGTCGCTGCTGATCACCGCCCTGCCCTGCGATGCCATGGCGCACAGCGCTGACGCGTTGTGGATGACGATCTGGCGCGGGGCCGACGACGAGGGCCGCGAGTTCATGCTCAACGTCTTCCAGACCGGCGGGGTCGGCGCGAGGTCCACAAAGGACGGACTGAACACCACGGGGTTCCCGAGCGGGCTGCGGTCCACGCCGACGGAGGTCATCGAGACGATGGCGCCGTTGATCCAGCGCGAACGTGTACTGCGCACGGATTCCGGCGGCGCCGGGCGATGGCGCGGCGGCCTCGGCCAGTGCACCACCATGTCCGCCCGCGGTCAAATCTCGTGGAGCGTCAACGGGAACGTCGATCGCGTGCTCCGGCCGGCGTCCGGTGTGGACTCGGGACACGACGGCGCGGTGGGCCGCTTCGAGCTGACCCGCGGTCCCTTGCCGTCGAAGAGCCGGGTGAATCTGCGTACGGACGACGTGGTGAACGTGATCCTCCCAGGCGGCGGCGGTTACGGCGACCCACACGAGCGCGATCCGGAGGCCGTGCTCGCCGACGTCGTCGACGGGTACGTCTCGGTGGATGCGGCGCGCGAACTGTACGGCGTCGAGGTCACCTATCACGGAGATCCCGAGGCGCTGGTGCGCCTTCCGGAGGACTACACAGCGGTTTCGTCGAGAGGGAGGAAATGAGCATGGGTCGGCTGGCCGGCAAGGTCGCGGTGGTCTTCGGGGGCGCGAGGGGCATCGGTCTCGCCACCGTGAAGGAGTTCGTCGCCGAGGGCGCGACCGTGTTCTCCAGTGACATCCGCGAACCCGCCGAAGCCGTCGAAGGCGCCCGTCAGTCCCTTGTGGACGCCACCGACGAAGGACAGGTCGACGCATTCGTGCGCGGTGTGGTCGCCGAGACCGGCCGGATCGACGTGCTGTTCAACAACGTCGGCATCCACCTCGGGAAGCCGCTGGTGGACACCACGCTGGCGGAGTTCGACAACATCTTCGCGCTGAACGTGCGCGCGGCCTTCCTCGGCACGCGTGCGGTACTGCCGCATATGATCGCGAACAAGGCGGGCAGCATCGTCACGACGTCGTCCAACGGCGGGGTGATGGGCCGCCCCGGCGACCCGGTGTACAACGCCACCAAGCACGCGTTGGTCGGCCTGACGA
Organism: Amycolatopsis sp. NPDC057786; assembly: GCF_042797905.1. Lineage (NCBI taxonomy): Bacteria > Bacillati > Actinomycetota > Actinomycetes > Pseudonocardiales > Pseudonocardiaceae > Amycolatopsis > Amycolatopsis sp. NPDC057786. Next base: position 27,352 of record NZ_JBHVKW010000065.1, on the reverse strand, counting down.
AGTCGATCGCCGTCGCGCACGCGCACCAGGGCATCCGCGCGAACACGGTCAACCCGGGCGCGATCGACACGGACATGCTGCGCGGCACACTCGCCTCTCCGGAGGATTTCGAAGCCAAGCAACACCAGTTGACCGCGAGCACACCGGCGGCACGGGTCGGCGAGGCGTGGGAGGTCGCGAAAGCGGTGGTCTTCCTGGCCAGTGACGAATCCCGGTTCGTCAACGGGGTCGCCCTCCCGATCGACGGCGCCAAGGCCGCCGGCGCCATGCCGGGCAACCGGTACAGCCTGGACTTCGAACTCGGTGTCAGGTAGCGCGATGTCCACATCTGCCGCCGAGGAGACGCTGGCCAGCGACAGACCTTTGCTCGAACGGAGCGGAACGGCGGAACGGGTCGCCGAGATCCTGCGCCAGCGCATCACCGAAGGTGTGTTCCCGCCCGGGTCGAGGCTTTCGGAACCGTCGATCAGCGCCGCGCTGGGCGTCTCGCGCAACACGCTGCGCGAATCCTTCCAGCTACTGGCGCACGAACGGCTCGCGGTGCACGAACTCAACCGCGGCGTGTTCGTGCGGGAGCTGACCGCGCAGGACATCTCGGATCTGTACGTGATGAGGCGGGTCACCGAATGCGGTGCGCTGCGGCGCGCGGCCGAATTGTCCACTGTGGACCTCTCGGCCGTCGCGACCGCGGTCCGGGAGGGCCGTGCGGCGGCCGACGAAGGTGACTGGCAGGGCGTCGGGACCGCGAGTATCGCGTTCCACCAGGCGGTGGGCGACCTGGCGGGCAGCGAGCGGGTCAGCACGACGATGCGCCAGGTGCTCGCGGAGACGCGGCTCTTCTTCGTGCTGGCGGAGAACACGCGGGCGTTCTTCGAACCGTTCCTGGAGCGGCACGAGCGGATCCTGCGGGATCTGGAGCGGGGGCGGTTCGGGCCGGCCGAGACGGCGCTGGAGAAGTACCTGCGGGACGCGGAGAAGCAGCTGCTGGCCGCTTACGACCGACGGGAGTCTTGAGCGGAGGCGGGTGGCGCTTCCAGCGCGTTGCGAAAGCCACTTTCCCAACGCTGGAGGTTGCGAAAGTGGCTTTCGCAACAACTGCCAGAAGGGCCGCGGGTAGGTGTCCGCCGCCGATCCTGGGGTGTCGCGAAAGCCACTTTCGGGACACCTGATGTCCCGAAAGTGGCTTTCACGACATCTGTCGAGTCCCCCGGGCGCGGCTACAGTCCGGACAGGTCCGAAGCGCGAACTGTGCACGATGGAGTGTTCGCGCCCCGGCTCGATCCGGGTGAGGATGGGGGCACGAGCACGAGGAGGAAGATCATGGTTTCGTCGGCGTCCGCGCGCAATCCGCTGTGGCACCCGTTCGCGGACATGGGAGCGGTCGACGGCGACCGGCTCGTCATCACCCGCGGTGAGGGTTCCTACGTCTGGGACGACGAGGGGAAGCGGTACTTCGACGCGACCGCGTCGCTCTGGTACGCGAACTTCGGGCACGGGCGCGAGGAGATCGCGCGGGCCGTCGCGGACCAGTTGCGGACGCTCGATTCGTACAACCTGTTCGGCTACCACGCCAACGAGCCCGCGCTGAAGCTCGCCGAACGCGTCTCCGCGCTGGCACCCGAACCGGGCTCGAAGGTGTTCTTCGGTTCGGGCGGCGGTGACGCCATCGACACCGCGGTCAAGGTCGCCCGTTCGTACTTCGCCCACACCGGGCGCCCGGAGAAGGTGCACGTCATCGGCCGGGTGCAGGGTTACCACGGCACCCACGGTTTCGGTACGGCCGTCGGCGGCATCGCGGCCAACGCGGTGGGCTTCGGGCCGCTGCCGGGCGACTTCTCGCACGTGCCGTACGACAGCGCCGAAGCGCTCGAAGCCGAGATCGTGCGGGTCGGGCCGGAGCGGGTCGCGGCGTTCTTCTGCGAACCGGTGATCGGCGCGGGCGGCGTCCTCCTTCCCCCGGACGGGTACATCGAGACGGTCGCGGAGATCTGCCGCAAACACGACGTGCTGTTCGTCGCGGACTGCGTGATCGCCGCGTTCGGACGGCTGGGTACCTGGTTCGGAATCGACCGGTGGGCCGTGAAACCGGACATGATCACGACCGCGAAGGGCATCACCGGCGGCACGATCCCGCTCGGCGCGCTGATCGTCGCGCCGAGGGTGGCCGAGCCGTTCTTCACCGGCGCGCCGGGTGCGCCGGTATTGCGGCACGGCGCGACGTACGCCGGGCATCCGGTCGCGTGTGCCGCGGGGAACGCGACGCTGGACATCTACGAGCGCGACGGGCTCATCCCGCGTGGGCGGGAACTGGAGAAGCCACTGGCCGACGCGCTTTCCGGGCTCGCTTCGCATCCGTTGGTGGCGGAGGTCCGGGCCGGGCTGGGCTTCCTCGGCGCGGTCGAGCTGAAGGCCGAAGTCATCGAGGCGAACCCCGGTGCGGCGAACCGGCTGCAACGGCTGGCGCGGGACGAAGGCGTCCTCGTGCGGAACCTGGCCAAGGGGATCGCGGTGTCGCCGCCGTTGATCGCCGGGGAGACGGAACTCGACCTGCTCGCGACGGCTTTGCCGCGTGCGCTGGACAAGCTCGCCTAGGCCGCTGTCATCCCGCGGCGGCGATCACCGGTGGCTGCCGCGGGAACGCGTTCCGGTAGGCGGCGGGCGAGACACCGACCTGTTTGAGGAAATGGTGGCGCAGGTTGTTCGCGGTGCCGAGACCGCTGAGCTCCGCGATCCTCTCCACCGGCAGGGCGGTCGATTCCAGCAGGCTCTGCGCCCGGGAGAGCCGCTGGGTCAGCAGCCACTGGAGCGGTGTCGTGCCGGTCGCCTGCTGGAGACGCCGGTAGAACGTCCGGCGGCTCATCATGGCGCGCCGGGCGAGATCTTCGATCGTCAACGGCCGGTCGAGATGCGCCCTCGCCCAGTCGAGCACCGGTGCCAGCCCCTGATCGTCGGTGGCGGGAACGGAGAGATCGATGAACTGGGCCTGTCCGCCCGGCCGGTGCGCGGGTACGACCATCCGGCGGGCCAGCTGGTTGGCCACGTGCGCCCCGAGGTCGCGCCGGACCAGATGCAGGCACAGGTCGAGGCCGGCGGTCATCCCGGCGCTGGTGAGTACGTCGCCGTCGTCCACATAGAGCACGGAGTCGTCGACCTCGACCTCGGGGAACCGCTCGGCCAGCTGCGCGGTGTGCATCCAGTGCGAGGTCGCTCGACGGCCGTCGAGCAGCCCGGCCTCGGCGAGCGCGAAGGCGCCGGAGCACAGCGAGACCATCCGCGCACCCGCGTCGTGGGCGCGCCGTAACGCGCTGATCAGCTCTGGCGAGACCGGCGCGCCGTCGCTGAGGACCTCGTCCGGCACCGACGACACGATGACCGTCTCGGCGCCGACGATGTCGTCGAGCCGGTACGGGGTGCGCAGCGCGAACCCGGGGGCCGCTTCCGCGGCGCGGTCACCGGTTCCGCACAGCCGCAGGTCGTACCAGGGGTCGGCGAGATCGGGCTGGGGCATCCCGAAAACGGTGGCGGGGATGCTCACCTCGTACAGGTCCCAGAAGGCGATCCCGATCTCCTCGGGGACGACCAGGGCGACCGAACCAGCGCTCATGGCCACATCCTATGGCACGAATTTGGTGGTTCCGGTCATCAGTGTCACTGGCAGCGGGAAGCGCGGGCCACGAGGCTGGTCACATGAGTACGACACCTGAGCGAGTCGCCGTCATCGGCCTCGGCAATCTGGGCCACGCGCTGGCTGAAACCTTTTTGCGCCAAGGGATTCCCACGACCGTTTGGAACCGCGACACCACCAAGGCGGACGCGCTCGTCGCGGCGGGCGCGACGGCGGCGCCGACCGCCGCGGAGGCGATCGCGGCGAGCGACCTCGTGCTCGTCGCGCTGCTCGATGCCACCGTCGCCCGGCAGGTCCTGACGACGGCAGGCGATGCCGTCGCCGGGCGCGCGCTGGTCAACGTCACCTCCGGCGGGCCGGAGGACGCGCGGGAGCTGGCGACCTGGGCGGCCGAACGCGGGGCGCAGTACCTGCACGGAGCCGTCTACGCGGTGCCGCAGACGATCGGCACCGCCGGATCGTCGATCAGCTACAGCGGTGCCCAGGCCGTTCACCGGCGTTGGCAGCCGAAGCTGGATTTGTTGGGGAAAGGCGCTTTCCTCGGCGCCGACGCCGGTCTCGCGTCGGGCTACGACGTCGCCATCCTGGCCGGGATGTACGGCATGATCGGCGGCTTCCTGCACGCCACGGCGATGGCGTCGGCGGCAGGGGTGCGCGCCACCGAACTGACGCCGATGCTGCTGTCTTGGCTGGCGGATTCGTTCCCGGCGCTGACCACCTTCGCCGAGGAGATCGACCGCGGCGGATACACCGACGGCGAGTCGAGCCTGGTCATGAACCAGGCGGGGCTGAGCACGATCATCCGGGCCAGCCGGGCGCTGGACGTTCCGGCGGACACCCTGCTCCCGATCAAGGACCTGATCGACCGGCAGATCGAGGCCGGACACGGCGCGGCCAGCCTCTCGCGTGCCGTCGAGTCCTTCCGGAGCGCCGCATGAGCACGACGACCCGGGACTTCGGTGAGCTGGAAGCCGAGTTCAACAGCTACGTCGGAGCCATCAACTACGCCACGATGGTGACCGTCGACGCCCGGAACCGCCCGCGAACCCGGGTGCTCATCCCGGTGTGGGAGAAGGTCGACGGTCTTCCGCTCGGCTGGCTGGCCACCTATCGGACGCCGGTGAAGGCGGCCCACCTCGAGGGCAACCCGCACACCAATTTCTCTTACTGGGCACCGGGGAACAACTCGGTGGCGGTCGACGCGGTGGCCGTCTGGGACAACGAGCTCTCGGTCAAGGAGCATGTGTGGGACCTGTACCGCAAGACCAGCCCGCGCGGTGCCGGCTACCCACTCGGCAACTTCTGGCAGGCACCGTCCGACCCGCGGCTGCATGTGCTGCGCCTGACGCCGTGGCGGATCCAGGTGATCCGCGGCGCCGACCTGCGCAGCCGGATCTGGCGGAAGCCGGAACCCACGTAGGTACCTAAGACACCCTTGGCCCTAACCGTCCTTACCACTCACGAGGCTTGCTCTACTGACGCCCTTCGTGGTTTCGGAGCCACGTGGACGCGCGCCGGGCGGAGGCTTGGGCGAGCCAGGCGTCCTGGACGACCTCGGACAGCTCGTCGTGGGTCAGCTCGCCGATGCGGCAGGCGCGCACCAGCACCGATGGATGTCCGTCGAAGTGGGAAGTGGTGAAGAACGGTGATGCTTCGTCCTGCACCATCGCCTGCTTGTCCGCTTCCGACGGGGTCCAGAACACGATCACGTCGTCGTAGCGTTCACCGGTCTCGGGGTCGAAGGCGTCGGGCCGCGGGGTACGGAAGAAGACGAACGACTTCCGGCCCACCTGGTAGACCGGGTTTCCCGCGGTCCCTCGCTCCACCGTCACGTGCGGCATGCCAAGCGCGAGGGCGTGCACGTCTTCGACCTTGGCTGGTCGCCGACCTTCGTCCGACACGGATTCAGCTTATCTGGGGTTCGCGTGAGAATCAGCCGAGCTGACGCCACTTGAAGCGCGTGAAGGCCCCCTTCCCTCGGCTCAGCCGAGGGAAGGGGCCTTCACGCGCACGAGGGCCGCGCGCTCGGTCATGAAGGGCACAGCCGACGGGACCAGGTCCCTTCATGACACCCCCAGTGGCGGGCCCTCGCAGGCCCGCCTCAGGAGAGGCAGAGTTCGTTGCCCTCAGGGTCCGCGATGGTGATCCACTCCGCGGGCCCTTGCTTGCCGCGGTGCAGGAACGTCGCACCGCGCGCGATCAGCCGCTCGAGCTCGGCCTCGATCTTGCCCGCCCCCATCCGGATGTCGAGGTGCAGCCGGTTCTTCACCGTTTTCCCTTCGGGCACCAGCTGGAAGAGGAACCGCTGCCCGGTCTCCGGGTGGACGATCGCCGCGCCGTCCTTCCACACCAGGACCCCGTTGTGTGTGGTCGTCGCTTCCTCGGAGGCATACCCCTTGGCGATCATCTCGCGGATGAACTCCTCGTTGCTCTCCTCGACCCGCCACCCGAGCATCTCCGCCCACCAGCCCGCGAGGGCGTGTGGATGGGCTGAGTCCACGGTCACCTGGAAGTCATACGCCATACCGGCACATTAACGACCCGCCCCGACAATTCCGGGCGGTCATACCCGCTGACCACGGTGAACCGCCATTTGTCGACCCCGCCGCCGATGATCTCGGCGTAGCGCCGGGCGCCGTCCGCGTTGGCGAAGCGCACCTGCTGCCCGTTGGTGAGATGGGTGATCTTGACCGCCATCCGTGCCTCCCTGAAGTCCGGTGCCGGCCCGCGGAGCTTCCCCCTCCGGGGCCGGCGCCGACAGTAGAACACATGTTCGACGCCGGTCGCCAACCCAACCCCCCGGGCGGGTCATCGACGCATGGTCACCCGTGGCCACGCGTCCAGGCCGCGGGCGATTTCGTGGTCCCGGACGGTTCGCAGGCCGTCTGTGAGGCTCTCCTCGTCGAGCGTCGCGAAGCCGAGCCGGGCATAGTACGGCGCGTTCCACGGAACCTCGGCGTACGTCGTCAGCGTCAGTCCGGCGAGCCCTTCGCGCGAAGCCCACTCCGCGGCGTGCTCGATCAGCCGCCGCCCGAGACCTCGGCGCGCGTGATCCGGATGGACGGACACCTGCTCGATATGGCCGTGGCCGTCGACGATCTCGGCGAGCAGGTACGCCACCGGCCCGTCGCCCGTCTCCCACACCCAGGCCCGGCCCGCGCGCTGGAAGGCCGTGAGGTCCGCGATCGACGGCGGGTCGTCGTCGGCGATCGCGGCCATGCCGAGCGCGCGGAACGGTTCGCCGGCGGCGCGTTCGATGTCCTGGAGTACGGGAAGGTCTTCGAGGGTGGCGAGTCGGATCACGGATCGAGTTCTACCCCGCGGCGGCGCGTGGAGGCTCGTGAATTAGGGGACACGCGTGATTGGAGGGCGAACTCGCGTGATCAGGGGGCGAACACGCGTGATTGGGGGGCGAACACGCGTGATCAGAGGGCGAACGACGAGACGGCGCGGTGGATCCTGCTCGCGTAGGACTGGAGCGCGACGATGGCGGCTCGTTTCGCGTCGTCGCCGATCCGGGTGGCGGGGGCGGCCAGTGTCAGCACCGCGGGCCGGTGTCCGGCGTTCGGGATCGGCACGGAACACGACCAGACGCCGTCGTCCAGTTCGCCCCAGCTGACCGCGAATCGATTCGCCCCGGCGCGTTTGACCTCTTCCCGCACGCTCGGGCCGCGGCGCTGGACGATCGACGAAAGGCGCCTTTCGCGTTCGCCCTCCGGCAGCATGGCGAGCAGCATCTTGCCCGACGCGCCGGTGCCGAGCGGGACGGAATGCCCCGGCTGGAAGGTGAAGCGCATCGCGCGTTCGCATTCGACCCGGTCCGCGCAGACCGCGGATTCGCCGAAATGCTGGAACAGCAGCACCGTCTCGCCGAGGTCGCGGGCCGCCTCCTCCATCGCCGGACGAGCCAGCCGGGCGAGGTCGTTGGCCAGTTGCGCGGCCCGCGCGAGCGGCATCACCTGGCTCGTCACGTGGTAGCGCCCCGTCCTTCCCTCCTCCAAGAGCTGAAGTTCCTTCAGTAGTGCGACATAGCGATAGGTCGTGGCTACCGGGGTGCCGATCCTCGCCGCGAGTTCGGCGACGCTCGCGTCCCAGCGGCGTTCGGAAAAGGAGAGCAGCAGCTGCAGTACTTTGCGCGAACTGCTGGCGCCGGGGGTGCGTTTCGGCGGGGCGGGGGTGTCCAGGGATCGTGCGGCAGGCGTCATCTCGACCTCTCGCCGGAGAATCACGAAGAGTCAAGAAACTAGCACATTGTGTGAATTGCGGACCAGGGTCTTTGGTCCACGAGCAAGCGGACTTTCTTCGGCAGGGCGCGGCCGCTTTTCGCCATTCCTGGAAGCCGCCCGCCGGAACGGGGAAATCGGTGTCCAGTGGCGAATCGGCCAAGGAATTCGGAATCACCGGCCTCGACGGCTACCGCTGAACCTCCCGGCGCAGGAAAGGTGTGAGCAGACCGGGCGCGGCCTGTTCCGCCATCGCCAGCCCGGCCGATTCGCCGACGTCGACCACCCGATAGCCGCCCTTGCCCGCCGCGATCGGGGCCGTCACGGTGATCAATCCGGCCCGGCGCTGGAAGAACGAACGGCTGACGACGACGCCGGTGACCCCTTCGCGCCGGATCGCCACCGTCGCCCGTGCCAGGGAACCCGACCGGCTGACCAGGTACCGCCCGACGATCGCGTGGCCGAGGTTGCGGTAGCGGTCCCAGCCCACCAGCGCGGCGAGCGGGACCAGGGCGAGCGCGACCTGCCACATCCACGAGGGCAGGAAATCGATCCACGCCAAGCCGAACAGGGCGGCCGCCAGGAACAGCACGCCGCCCACCGCACGGGTGAGCCGCCTGGTCAGCGCCCGCCGCGGATGCCGGTTCAACGGGACGGTGGCCGGGTCGAAGTTCTCCCGCAGCACCTCGGCCGCGACCTCGTGGACCCGGCCGACGGGCGCGGGTGGCAGGAGAAGCCCACCGCCCTTGTCCCCGCCTTTGCCCTCACGAAGCCCGCCCACGATCGCGGTGAGCCGCGCCCCGCCCGCGATCCGCAGCGGCAGCGGCTCCTTCACCTCGACGCCGCGAAGCCGTTCTTCTTCGATGGACACCGAACGCGTCGTGATCAGCCCGCGCCGGACGTGCAGGGTGCCTTCCGTCTCCCGGGTGAGCTTGAAATTCCAGAACGACAGCACGTAGCCGCCGACGGAGAGCAAGGAGACGGCCACGAGCAGGGTGACCGCCGCGACGACCACGATCAGCCACACCGCCGTGTTCGCCAGATCGTCCATGAGATCCCGTAGCGGGCCGACGTTCTCCGGGGCGATGTTCAGCTGGTGCGCGAAATGCCAGACCGCGGCGAAGATCGCGCCCACCACGGCGAGCCCGGAAAGGGTGAACGGCGCGTACCGCACCCACTTGCGGTCGACCTCCGCCACGACCTGCTCGGGCGGCGGGGCCTCGGCTTCGGTGGTGATCTCCTTGCGGTGCAAGAGAACCGTGCGCAGCCGGTGGGCCTCCGCCTGGCTGACGGCGTCGAGCACCAGCTGATCGCCGTTCGCGCCCTGGGCGGCCGAATGCCGTCCGGTGCCGATGCGCACGGCGCTGAGGGAGAACAACCGGTGCTTGGGTTCCGAGGTGACGTCGACCGTGCGCACCCGGTCCAGCGGGATCGCGCGATGCTTGCGCAGCAACAGGCCCGTGGTCCATTCCACCTGGCCGTCGGCGATGCGGTACCGGGAAGTGAGCACGTGCGACACACCGACGAGCACGGTCAGCGCGGTGACGCCGAGCCCGAACCACTCCCAGCCGTTGCCCCGCCCGAGGATCACCGTCCCGATCAGCACGGGCAGCGATTTCACGACGTCGAGCACGGGGCGGACCAGCAGCATCCGGCGGTCGAGCCGGCGCCACTGGCCGGCGGCGTCCGGTGGTGCCTCGGTGCTCATGTCGCGTCACCGGGAGTGGCCTGCGTGGTCTTCGTGAGTTCCGCGGCCAGCTTCAGCGCTTCGGCGTGGTCGAGACCGGCGATCTTGACCGGGCCCGCGGCCGACGCCGTCGTCACGGTGATCTTCGCCAGCCGGAACAGCTGCTCGACCGGGTCGCGTTCGATGTCGACGGTCTGGATCCGCGAGATCGGCGCGATCCGCCACTCCTGGCTGAGCCAGCCTTCCTGGGTGTACACGGCCTCGCCGGTGACCTCCCAGCGGTGGATCCGGTAGCGCCACTGCGGCATGACCAGCAGATGCAGCGGCGCGACCACGCAGGAGATCGTCAAGGTCACCGTGAGCCACGTCGGCGCGTCGTCGCTCGTGAGCACGAACACCGTCTGCGCGCCGATGAGGATCGCCCAGCCGACCGCGGCCCACACCGTCCAGTAGCCGATGGCGCGCCTGCTCACCCGATTGGCGGGCGGGCGCAGGCCGAGCGTCTCTTCTGTCACCCCTCCACCCTGCACCACCTCCGTGTGGATCGCCCACGACGGCTGTCACGGACCGATAGGATCCAAGCCACCGTCGGCGGAATGGATACCCCCTATCGGGGCGTTGCCACCTGTAGACGGTCGTACCCACGAAACCTGGAGGATCTGGTGGCGCTGGACCCGGAAGACCTGTACGAGGTGGACTCGGACGTCCCTGACCTCGGCGGGGCCGTGCTCCTGCACTACTTCGACGGCTTCATGGACGCGGGTTCGGCGGGCAAGCTCGTCGCCGAGCAGCTGCTGAACTCGTCCGAGCACCGCGTGATCGCGCGGTTCGACGTCGACCGCCTCATCGACTACCGCTCGCGCCGCCCGGCGATGACCTACGCCATCGACCACTGGGAGGCCTACGACGCCCCCGAACTGGTCGTCCACCTGCTGCACGACGCCGACGGCGTGCCGTTCCTGCTGCTCACCGGGCCGGAACCGGACCACGACTGGGAGCGGTTCTGCGCGGCGGTGCGCGGGCTGGTCGAACGTTGGGACGTCCGGCTCACCACCGGTTTCCACGGCATCCCGATGGGCGCGCCGCATACCCGGCCGCTCGGCGTGACCGCGCACGCGACGCGGAACGAACTCGTCGGCGAACACCGTCCGCTGCCCAACCGGATGCAGGTGCCGGGCAGTATCGCCGGGCTGCTGGAGTTCCGTTTCGGCGAGTGGGGGCACGACGCGTCCGGGTTCGCGGCGCACGTGCCGCACTACCTGGCGGACTCGACGTACCCGAGCGCCGCGCTGAACCTGCTCGGCGCCGTCGCCGCGGCGACCGGGCTGAACCTGCCGGACGGGGACCTGCGGGAGGCCTCGCACGAGGCGGAGGCCGAGATCGCCCGCCAGGTCGCCGGGTCGGAGAAGGTCGCCGACGTCGTGCGCGCGCTGGAGCAGCAGTACGACACGTTCATGGAGGCGTCCGGCAAGGAGAGCCTGCTCGCGGAGTCGGTCGAGCACATGCCGACCGCCGAGGAGCTGGGCAACCAGTTCGAGCGGTTCCTGGCCGAGCAGAACGGCGGGGAGACCCCGGAGCGCTAGACGTCCCAAGTACATGAAGGCCCCCTTCACCGGAAGGGGGCCTTCATGTACTGCTGTGGACTTCAGTGGTCGATGGCGACCATCACCCGTGAATGCTTCGGCCGCTCGATCTCGTCGACCAGCGCGACCGCGAGATCCGCGTAGGAGAACGGTCCCGCGTCCGCCGCACGCGGCAGCACCCGGTGGTCCCCGCTGCGGTATTCGCCCGTGCGCTCGGCGTGTTCGTCGAGCATCACCGGTGGCGGCGCGACGACCACCCAGTCGAGCCCGCCGCCGGACGCACGGAAGACCTCCAGCTCCGCCGTGTGCCCGAGCGAGAACTCGCGGTGCTCGGCAGGCCAGTCCGGCTGGTCGTGGACGGCGACGCCCGGAGCGATCTCCAACGCCGACCCGACGCCGACGACGACCAGCCTCGCGACACCGGCCCGGCCGAGGCCGTCGATCAGCGCGTGCGCGGCGGCCGGGTAGTACTCGCGCGACGGGAGGTCCGCGCGGTAGATGGAACTGATCGCGGCGTCGTGCCCGGCGGCGGCCCTCGCGACGTCATCCGCGATGGTGACGTCGGCGGCGATCACGGTGACGTTGTCCCCGGCGAGATCCGGGTGGCGGCCGGGATCCCGTACGGCGGCGGTGACCTGGTGCCCGCGGCTCACGGCTTCGGCGACGGCACGGCGCCCGCCGCGTCCGCCCGCCCCGAAGATGACGATCCTGCTCATCGTGCTCCCTTTTCCGGTGCCGGCACCCGAGTACCGGCGGCGATCGCGATGCTAGGAGCGGCCCCCTCGGTTACCGCAACGAAACCGGCCCCCGCGTTCTGCTCCCGTTCACCCGGATGGTGCTGGTGTATCGTCCCGGGATGCGTCACCTGGTACCCCATTCAGCCCTGAAAACCCTGAGCCGGTCGGCTCGCGGCACGCTCGGCCGGGGCCTGCACCGGCTCGCCCGCCGATTCCATGATCCTTATACGGAGGAACTGGAACGGGTGGCCGCGGAACTGCGCGCGGAGATCGTCCGGCAGGGGGATCGCTGTTTCGACCGGATCGTCGAGTTCGAAATCCGGAGCCGTCGCGACATCATCTACGCGGGCGACCAGGACGCGGCGAGGGACAGCAATCGTTTCGCCCGTGAGCATCTGACCGGGACCAAACATTTCGCGCGTCCACAAGAGACTCTCGCGTACGCGCTTTCCCTTGCCCCGTCCGGGGGAATGGCCCTCGAATTCGGTGTCGCGAGCGGCAACACGCTACGGGCGATCGCCAAGGCACGCGGTGGTGTCGAGACCTACGGATTCGATTGGTTCCAGGGGCTCCCGGAGAACTGGCTCAACGGGATGCCCGCCGGCTCGTTCGCGCGCGACGACCTGCCGGACGTCCCCGGCGCCGAACTCGTCGTCGGTCTTTTCGCCGACACGCTTCCCGGCTTTCTCGAGCGGCACGAAGGCGTCGTCGATTTCCTGCACGTGGACGGCGATCTGTACAGCTCCGCGAAAACCGTGCTCGATCTGGTGGGCCCGCGTCTGCGGTCCGGCAGCATCGTGCATTTCGACGAATTCTTCAACTACCCCGGCTGGCAGCGCCACGAGCACAAGGCGTGGCTGGAGTACGTCGAACGCACCGGTGTCGAATTCGAATACGTGGCCTACACCTACGCGGACAACCAGGTCACCGTCCGGATCGCCTAGGCGGTGTCCGGTGGTCCTAGCGGCTTTCGCGACACGCTTCGGCCGCACATGACCACTGGCCGGACGGCGCCGACTCCTGTCTGCAAAGGGGTGCCGGTCGAGTAATAGTATCCATTTTGAGCACTTTGCGCGGGTTTGTGAGTGGTAATGAGCGTTCTAGCCGCCATTGCCACTCGTGACCCTCAACGAAAACAGCGCATTTAGTCATAAATCAGATATTCCACCGCCTGAAAGTGTCCCTTGTGAACACTCGGAGGAGTGCGGGTTTGCAGGACGGCGTGGGCGCTGTCGTGCAAGGCCTGTTCGGGGCCGAGGGTGGGGCCGGCGGTGGGCTGAAGGCTCCCTTCACCGCGTCTGATGCAGGGAAAGGAGCCTTCACCTCGGCCGCACATGGCCACTGGCAGGACGGCGCCTAAAGCAGTTCGCGGACCTCGATCGTGCCGATCGCGGCCCACGGGTGGGTCTTCGCCGCCTCGACGGCTTGTTCGCGGCTGTCGCATTCGAGGATGTTGATGCCGCCGATCTGTTCCTTCGTCTCCGCGAACGGACCGTCCGTGAGCAGCGCTTCGCCGTCGCGGACGCGGACGGTCGTCGCCGACGCCGGCGGGTGGAGCCCCATCCCGTTGACGCGCAGGCCGCGTCGCGTCATCTCTTCGCCCCAGGCGCGGCAGGGCTCGGTGATATCGGTGGTGACCGCCGGATCGCCGTCGGTCCCGCAGAGCATGAGCAGGTAACGCACCGTTCCTCCTAATCGGTCAGTCCGTCTTCGTAGGCGCGCAGGGTATCGATGAACATGCGCCGTTCGGCCGGGGTCAGCGGCGTGAGCGCCTTCTGCCAGGCGCGGGCGCCCCGCGCGAGCCAGTCGTCGATCGCGGGCCGCATCGGCTCGGCGATGGCGACGATCCGCCGCCGCCGGTCCGTCTCGTCCTCGCGCCGGTCGAGTACGTCCTTCTTGGTCAGTTCGCCGACCATCAGGCTCACCGTGGTCGGGGCGACCTCCAGTCGTTCGGCCAGCTCGTTCACCGTCATGGGCCCGTCGAAGAGCAGGTACGACAACAGCGAAAGATGACGCGGCGCCAGGGACAGTGACTGGAGCTCGTCCGGGATCTTGATCCGCTTCGCGCGCCCGACCATCCGTGGCATGAGCAGCAGCAAAGCCCGCACGGCGTCGTCGACTTCCATGTCCTCGGTTGACACCGGCCACCCTCCTGGATACCTTTGCATGCAAAGAGGCTTTGCATGCAAAGCAAAATAGCTTTCACGATGATGCTACCTGGGGAGTACCGGTGCTGATGACCACCGCGGACGCCGAAACGGGGCGTCCCCGTACCACTCGTGTCGACTGCCGCCCGTTCGGGAGCCGGTATCTGGTGTTCGCAACCGACGGCGATGCGCCTTGGTATCGCGACCTTCTGGTCAGTCCACAAGCGACACTGGAGATCGACGGCGTGCCGCATGCCGCACGTGCCGTGCCCCTCGAAGGCGGCGAACGGGGGTTCACGCTGCATCTCCTGGAGGTCGATGCGGCCCGCGGCCGCGCGATCGCCGATCAGCTGCTCGTCCACCACGGGGAGCTCCGCAAGACGCTGGCGGCCGCGCGGGCCGAACTCGACGGCGCGCCGGTCGCGGACCGGCGGAATCCACGGCGCGAACTGCTCGGCCATTGCGTGACCTTCTGCAACGACCTGCGCATGCACCATCTCCGCGAGGACGGCGCGTTCACCGCGATCGAGAAGGCCCATCCCGGACTCGCGCCGGCGCTGAAGCGGCTGCGTCAGGAGCACGAAACCGTGTCCCGCGCACTGCGCGATCTCGATGAACTGCTGCAGGGCAAGGGGGAGATCGAACGCTCCGCACTGCGAGAGGAGTTCGAGCGCGTCGTGACGGGTCTCGAAGAGCATTTCGCCTATGAGGAGGCGAATCTGCTTCCCGCGCTCCGCGGCGAGGGCGTGAGCTAGCCGGCGTTGCTCCGAGCGGGTGAGAGTGCCGGGTTCGCCGGTGGAACACCGGTAACGAATACCCGTCACCCGGCGACTGATCGTTGTCCGCACCGATCGGCGCGACGTCCCCGACCGGGATTGTGAGAACCGATGAAGTTCCGAAGAGCCACACTTCTGTCGCTTGTGGCCGCGGCCGCCGCGATCACGCTCGTGTCGCCCGCCCCCGCCTTCGCCGAGACTCCCACCAGTTCGGTGGTGGTCGGCCCGACCACTGTCCAGCGTGGACAGACGTTCACCGTCGAGCACTCGCTGTACAACGCGCTCACGGACGCGGCCATCGAGGGCGGGGCGGCGACGCTCTACACCGCCGAGACCCCGCTCACGGGGATCGCCGAGGTCGTCTCGTGCCCTGGTGCGCTCAGCTGCGGCTCGCACGTCGTGAGCATCCGCGGCGGGGTCGGGGACGTGGCTCCCGGCGACAGCCGCAAGGTGACGTTCACCCTGCGGATCAAGGACGACGCCCCGCTCGGCCCGGTGACTCTGCGGCACCAGTTCCTCGGTGAGAACTACAGTTTCGAGACGTTCGACGGTCCCGTCCTGACCATCACCGGCGGCACCACCGCCGCCGATCTCGGGGTCACGCTGACCGCGTCCCCGCGCGGGCTCCTGACGTCGTCGATCGACTACACGCTCAAGGTCACGAACGCGGGACCGGCCGCGGCGTCCGGGATCCGGGTGGCGTCGACCCTCGGCAACGGGCTGCGTTTCACCGGCTCCCCGTCCTGCTCGAACCCGGGCGGCACGAAGGTCGTCAACTGCGACTTCTCGTCGCTCGCGTCCGGAGCCAGCGCCACGGCCAAGTTCTCGGTGGCGACCGGGCTGCTGAGTCTCGGGCCGGTCAAGACGACCGCGAAGATCACGCAGAGTTCCGTCGCCGACCCGAACGCGGCCAACGACACCGCGTCGGCGACCTGCACGGCGATCACCGGGCTCCTCGTCAGCTGCTGACACTTCGGTAGCGGTGGGTCGTGAGTGATTCGGGTCGTTGGAACGACACTCACGACCCGCGCAGGCGTTCGGCGCGGGCGTGGAGACGGCGCTCGTGCTGGTCGTGGTGTTTCGGGTTCTGTTGTGAAGGGGGCTTTCGCTGCATTGGATGTGGGGAAGGTTCCCTTCGCCAAGGCGCGGCTGGTTCGCGCCGGGGGCGTGAGTGTTTCGGGTCGTTGGAACGACACTCACGACCCGCGCAGGCGTTCGGCGCGGGCGTGGAGATAGCGCCGGTGCGGCAGGGTCGTGGCACGCCCCGCGGCGTCCACATAGGACTCGATCGCTCCGGCGGTGTCTTCGGCCATCTCCAGCAGATGCGCGCGGGCGGCGTGGAATCGGTGGTCGCCGGGGATCCGGTCACCGAGCTCTTCCAACGCCGCCAAGCCTTCTCGCGGTCCACGGGCCATGCCGACGACGACGGCGTGGTTCAGCGCCACCACCGGATTGTCGGAGAGCCGCAGGAGAAGTTCGTACAGCGCTTCGATCTGCGGCCAGTCGGTCTCCTCGGCGCTCGGCGCCTCGTCGTGGAGCGCGGCGATGGCCGCCTGGATCTGGTACTGCCCGGTCGGCCCGTGCGGCAGCGCTTCGGACAGCAGAGCGATGCCCTCGCCGACGTACTCGGTGTTCCACCGGCCCCGGTCCTGTTCGGACATCGGGATCGGCGCGCCGTCCGGCCCCGTCCTCGCCGGACGGCGCGCGTCGGTGAGCAGCATCAGCGCGAGCAGCCCGGTGACCTCGCCGTCGGCCGGCAGCAGCCGGTGGACGATCCTGGTCAGCCGGATGGCTTCGGCGGACAGGTCGCTCCGCACCAGATCGGGGCCGGACGTGCTGGCGTATCCCTCGGTGAAGATCAGATACAGCACGTGGAGCACCGCGTCGAGCCGTCCCGCTTCCGGCGGCGTGCCGAACGGGACGCCGCTCGCCTTGATGATGGCCTTCGCGCGGCTGATCCGCCGGGTCATCGTCGCTTCGGGGACCAGGAACGCGCGGGCGATCTCCGCCGTGGTGAGACCGCCGACCGCGCGGAGGGTCAGCGCGATCTGCGACGCGGGCGACAGGGACGGGTGGCAGCACAGGAAGAGCAGGACGAGCGTGTCGTCGGGGTCGGCGGCACGCCGGTCGGCGGCGGGGGCGAGGTGTTCCTCCGGCAAGGTCCGGTGGACGACGGTGTCCTCGCGACGGCGTCGCGCCTGCTCGGCACGGAGAAGGTCGGTCAGGCGCCGTGAGGCGACCGTGATGAGCCATGCGCGCGGATCGTCCGGCCGCCCTTCGGCGGGCCATTGCGTCGCGGCCGCGAGCAGCGCCTCCTGCGTCGCGTCCTCCGCCAGGTCGAAGTGACCGTAGCGGCGGACGACGGCGCCGAGGACCTGCGGCGAAAGCTCGCGCAGCAGATCCTCGACGCCGCTGTCCGGCACTTACAGCTCCAGCTCTTCGACGCTGTCGACACACGGGCGGATGTCGACGTACCACTCGCGGTCGAGCGGCTTGTCCTTCGGATACGGGGTGTCCGCCAGTTTCGCCGCGATCTCGACGGCCCGGTCGTAGCTCGCGGTGTCGACGATCGTGTAGCCGACCAGGACCTCCTGGGTCTCGGCGTAGGGTCCGTCGGTCACCACGGGAGCGCCGTCACGCAGCGAGATCCGGCGCGCGTGCGCCGGGGGAGTGAGGCCCCGCGCGTCGACGAACTCGCCGGATTCGACCAGGTCGTTGTTCCACTTGGTCATGAACTCGTGCAGCGCCGCGACCTCGTCGGCGCTCCAGCCGTTCTCGCCCTTGCCGCCCAGCGTGTCGAGATCCTGCTGCGAGCCCATCATCATGATCATGTACTTCACGGTTCTCTCCTCTCGACGGGCACCGCTCCGGTGCCTTCCGCCGGGGACGTCGGAGCCGCCGGACCGGACCGGACATGGTTCGCCGGGAATTCTCCCTCAGCCGCGGTCGGCCGCGGTGTTCATCGCGTCGGCCGGTTCGAGGGTCCGCCCGCCGGTGATCTTGGCGTAGAGGTGCTCGCCGCCCAGTACCGGCGGATACTTCGGCGGGTTGTCGGCGGAATGGCAGGTCGGAAGGCATTCGAACCGCGCGTCGTGGTCGCCGTCGAAGAAGAACGCCACGCTCCGCCGCCGTGACGGCCCCGGCCCGGACGGCGGCACGACGCGATGCAGGGTGGAGCGCCAGCGGTCGTTTGTCCACTGCGCGGTGAGGTCGCCGAGGTTCACCACCAGCGCGTCTTCGGCGGGGACGACGTCGTGCCAGTCGCCGTCGGGGCCGTGGATCTGCAGGCCGGGGACGGGGTCGGCGTAGAGAACGGTGACGATGCCGTAGTCGGTGTGCGCGCCGAGCCGCATCTGGCCGGGAAGGGGCTCGGGCGCTCCGGCGCGGCGCTCGAAGTGATTCACCCGCAAGGTGCGTGTCGGATGCCGGGTGTACGCGCCGAGGTAGCCGTCGGGCAGCTCGAGCGCCTTCTCGAAGATCTCCAGCAGCACTCGCGCGACCCGGTGCGCTTCGTCGGCGTACGCGGTGAGCGCGGGACGCAGGTTCTCCGGCAACTCGGGCCAGATGTTGGGGGCGAAGAAGCCATAGGGGTCCTCGCCGTCGATGTGCTCCGCGCCGATGACGAACGATTCCGACAGGTCGGGAGGCGTCGTCTCGCCGAGGCTGTACGCCAGCCCTTCGGTGCCTTCGGCCGCGTACCCGCGATCCGAGGCGCGGTCTGCGGGCGCGGATCGGAGCTTCTCCTCGACAGGGAGCGCGAAGAAGGCAGCGGTCGCTTCGCACATGTCGTCGATCGTCGCCCGCGGGATGCCGTGCCCGACGACCTGCAGGAATCCGACGCTCCTCAATGCCTCATCGACGGCGTGCGCGAGCAGAGTGCGGTCGCCGTCGCCCCAGGTGCTCAGGTCGACCGTCGGTACGAGAGTCATGGAGCGACGGTAACCAGGTCCGCGCCGGTGATCACCGGGTCGCGGTCATCCGTTCGGGCGATCTGCGCTGCCCGATCGGCCCGCGCAGGTTCGCCGAGCACACCAGCCCGAGGACCAGCGCGCCGACGGGAAGCAGGAAAGCGGCCTTGACCGCGTCCGTGAGCGCGGCGCCGGTGACCTGCGCGGCGAGTTCCCGTGCCTGGGCGGCGATCTCGGACGGCAGCCCCGCGGGGACCTCGGGAACGCCGCCGAACTCGCTGGCGGCGGCCGCCGCTCCGGCCTCCCCGGTGAAACCGTCGACGAAACGCTGCCGGAATTCGGCGGGCAACGCCACCGCCGCTTCGTTCGCGCGCGCCGTCATCGAGGCGCCGGCTCGCGCCTGCACCAGGACCCCGACGGCCGCGCCGCCGAGCACGCCGCCGACCTGGCGCGCGGTGTTGAAGATGCCCGACGCGCTGCCGACCAGCGGACGTTCGACGGAGTTGAGGGTCACGTTGTTCATCGGGGAGAAGGTGAACCCGACCCCGAGGCCGCAGAGCAGCAACCCGGGGAGCAGGGCCTGCGGCGAACTCGCCGGGATGATCACCAGCGAGACGAGGCACAGGCCACCGCCCAGCGAGAGCATCCCGAACGCCAGCAGGTACTTGGGATTCACCCGGTCCGAGAGCCTGCCCGCGAACGGCGCGACGCCGCCGGACACCACGGCGAGCGGCGCGATGAGCAGCCCGGCGTCGGCCGGGGACAGGCCGAGTACCGACTGGACGTAGATGACGAACAGCAGGAGCATGCTGGTCATCGTGAACCCGACCGTCACCGCGGACGCGGCGCCCAGCGAGAAGTCGCGGTGACGGAAGATCCGCAACGGCAGCAGCGGTTCGCGGCGGTTGGCCCGTTGCCATAGGACGAAACCGGCCAACAGCAGCACCCCCGCCCCGATGACCTCGAAGGCCTTTCCCCAGCCGTAGGTCTGTCCATTTTGGATACCGAAGACGACGCAGACGAGACCGGCGCCGAACAGCAGGATCCCGGGAACGTCGAAGCGGTGCGAATTCCCCGGCCGCCAGTCGGGGACGAGGACGACGGTGAGCGCCAGCGCGATCAACCCCACCGGGACGTTCGCGAAGAAGATCCATTCCCAGCCGAGCTGGTCGACGAGCACCCCGCCCAGCACCGGACCGGCGATCATGGCGAGGCCCGCGACACTGCCCCAGGCGCCCATCGCCGGACCGCGTTCGTCCGGCGGGAACAGATACGTGATGAAGGCCGTGGTCTGCGGGGTCATCAACGCGGCACCGAAACCCTGCACCGCGCGGGCGGCGATCAGCGTCTCCACGTCACCGGAAAGCCCGCACCAGAGCGACGCCGCGGTGAACACCAGCAGCCCGGCGACGAAGACGCGCTTCGGCCCGTACCGGTCGCCCAGCCTGCTGGCGGGCAGGATCGGGACGGCGTAGGCGAGCAGGTACACGCTGGTCACCCAGATCACCGCGGTCAGCTCGGTGCCGAGTTCGCGCACCATCGACGGCACCGCGATGTTCACGATGCTGATATCGAGCATGACCATGAAGAAACCCAGGCACAGTGCGAAAAGCGCGGGCCAGGGCCGCGTTCGTTTCGGCATCCGTCCTCCTGTTCCGGCACCGGGAGGTGGACGGCGGGCGGGCCGCTCGCCGTCCACCCCGGGGTCATCCTGCTTGCGTGACCATCTCGGCGACCGGCGCCACGGGGGCCCAGACGCTTTCCGGACGGCCGATGCCCTGGTAGGAAAGCCCGGTCCGCGCCACGGTGTGCGGGTCGAGCAGGTTCCGGGTGTCGATGACGGACCGGCCGTGGAGCCGGTCGGCGATCCGTCCCCAGTCGAGGGCGCGGAACTCCGGCCACTCGGTCAGCAGCACGACCGCCGCCGCCCCGTTCGCCGCGTGGTACGCGGTCCCGGCGATCCGCACGTCGTCCGTCACGCCCGCCACCGGAGCGTGGACGCTGGGGTCGTAACCGGTCAGGACGGCGCCCTCGGCGGCCAGCAGTGCCGCGATCGCCAGCGACGGGGAATCCCGCAGATCGTCCGTCCCGGCCTTGAAGGTCAAGCCGAGCAGGCCGATCCGGACGCCGGCGAGGTCGCCGCCGACGGCTTTGCGCACCTTGTCGACCACGAGCTCCTGCTGCTTCACGTTGGTCTCGATCGCCGCTCGCAGCAGGGCGAAATCGCTGCCCGCCGATTCCGCGGTGCGCAGCAGCGCGAAAGTGTCCTTCGGGAAGCAGGAACCGCCCCAGCCAGGGCCCGGGCGCAGGAACGACTTGCCGATCCGCTCGTCGTAACCCATCCCGGTCGTCACGTCGTCGATACTCGCGTCGAGGTACTCGCACAGCTCCGCGACGGTGTTCACAAAGGACAGACGCGTCGCGAGGTAGCAGTTGGACGCGTACTTGATCATCTCCGCGCTCGCGGAATCGGTCACCAGCACGGAGGTGTCGAGCTTGTCGTACAACTCGGCGACCCGGCGGGCGGGGACCGGGTCACGATCGGCCGAACCGACCACGATCCGGTCGGGGTTCAGGAAGTCGTGGACCGCGAACCCTTCGCGAAGGAACTCGGGATTGGACACGACCGCCACGTCGGGGCGATCGATCAGGTCCGCGACGCGGGCCGCCGTGCCGACGGGGACCGTCGACTTGTTCACCACGACGCAGCCGGGCGGCAGCAGCTCCCGCACCTCGGCCACGACGGATTCCAAAGTGGACAGATCCGCCGCGCCGCTCGCGCCCATCGGCGTCGGCACGCAGAGGATCACGATATCCGCCCCGGCCGCCGCCGCGCTCGCGCCGAGGACGAACCGCAGGTGCCCGGACGCCAGCCCGTCCACCACGAGTTCGCAGATCCCCGGTTCCCTGATGGTCGCCTCACCGCGCCGCAGCGCGTCGACCTTCTCCTGGTCGACGTCCGCGCAGACGACGCGGTGTCCCAAGGACGAAAGGCACGCGGCCGTGGTCAGCCCGACGTAGCCCGCGCCGATGACGGCGATCGCAGCCCCCATAGTTGCACCCATTCCCTTACCCTCCAGTTTTCGAGGTCATCGGGCAGCACGAGCCGCGCTGCCCGATGACCTCGCGAGATACGGATTTTCAGCAGGACGAGCCGTGAGTCACTCGGCGTGGGGGATGGCCCTGATCCCCTCGTACGGGGTCTCCTTGCCGAGGTAGTCCACCGTTTCGAACAGGCCGATGGCGTCCATCGGGTAGCGGGCGCCCGCCTCCGCCGCGAAGACGCACGGAAGGATCTGCTTCCGCTCCGAGGCGGCGGCCTGACCGCCCTTGCGGATGTGCTTGTGGGTGTGGATCAGGATCGGCATGTAGCCGCCGCCGAGGAACGAACCGGACTGCAGCACCGCCCCGCCGACGCAGTCGATCACGCAGCCCTTGCCGAGGATCGCGTCGCGGCCCTGGTAGTAGTACGAAGGCGTGGCGAGCGTGCCGTGCTCCACATGGAACACCCCCGCCGACAGGCCGATGATCGAGCGGCCGCAGGTGCGCAGCACCGACCGGTAGAAGTCGACCAGGATCGGCCGCACGGTCGTGTCCGGAAGCGAGAATTCCCCGCACATCAAGGTGATGCGCACCAGTTCGGCGAGCGTGAGTCCGGAGCCGTGCTCCCCGGGGAATTCCTGGTCCCACGGCACGAGGTAGTCCGACGCCGCCACCATGCTCGTCCCGACGTCTTCGAGGATGAGCCGCTCCGGCTCGCCGGCCGATTCCGCGGGCAGGACGCCGTTCGCGAGGATCCGCACGGCGAGCATATGCCTGCTCTCCAGCGTTTTCGCCCGGCTGGCCGCGATCAGGAGGTTGAGCCTGCCGGTCACCGTTTCGGGGATGTCGAAGAGGTGGTCGATGCCGTCGGTGGGGACGGCGATCTTCGCCTGCAGTCCCCTGGCGGGCAGCGGTTCGTAGGCGTCGACGACCTCCTGGATGGCGCCGGCGTACTCACCCGTTCCGATCTGTACGAGCTTTTCCGCGGCCAGAGCCCGGTAGTCGTAGGGGATCGAGGTCGACGTCGACAGCACGACGTCGGCGAGCAGGGCGCGATACCGGTCGTCGTCCAGCGACGACGCGGCCAGCTCCAAGGACAGGTAAGGGGATTCGTCACCGGGGCCGTGGATCCAGCTCGCGGTGAAGGGTGCCTCGAACCGGCACGCCTTCGCGAACAACGCGCGGGCGGCGTCGTCGTTCTTGATCTGGCCGGTGACCTCGGCCAGCGCCACGTCGCGGTCCGAGACCTCGGGCAGCATGTCCTTGGCGGGCCGCAACAGTGTCGAAAGATCCTCGATGCTTCGCGTCATGCTTCGCTCCTAATTCGTGCGAACTTCTCGTTTTCCGTTGTCTGCGGGAAGGTTCCGGTGAACATCGCCGAACCCAGCGCGGCGAGGAACCGGTGCTCGGCGGGGCGGACCACGGTGGTGCCCTCGTCGAGGTGCTGCAAAAGGTCGAGCTGGGTCAGAAGCGCCTCCTTGAAATGGTTGACGGCGATCAGGAAATGGCGCGCCGGAGCGGCGGTGTTCCGGAGGTGGACGGCGTGGACGTTCTTGTGGTCGGGATCCGCGCCGAAGAACGGCTCGAAAACCAGGGTGACGTGCTTCCCGGAGCGGAGTTCGGCGTCCGCGTACCGGTACCGGAACTCGGACCCGTACGGGATCACCGCTGGGGCGATGAAATCCCTCGAAACCTTTTCCGGGAAAGCGAACCCGGCCAGTTCGGGGAAGGCGATGGCGCCGGTCGACGACGTGTAGAGCTCGACCTCCGGAATACCGGGCGCCGTGGTCCGCACGCGCATCTCCGGCGTCACCGACGACGGCACCGTGCGCAGATACGTCCGGTACGCCGCGGCGGGGAGGATCGCGCGCAGGATGCTCAGCATGTGGAAGCCCTCGTAGCCGGCTTCGCCGTACTGGGTGTCGACGAACCTGCCGTTCGCGACGTCGAGTTCCCGGTTCTTGGTGAATTCGACGGTGATCTTCCTGATCGGATCGGAGATGGCGAGGTCCCGCACCGACGCCGCGAAGCGCTGCACGGCTTCGCTGTGCGAGTACACGTCGTTGACGATGATCCTGGCGCGGGGGTGGCGCCGGACCGCGCCGCCGAGACCGGCGAGGTCGTCCGGGTAGCAGGCCGGTTTTTCGAGCAGGACACGGGCATCGGGTTGCCGCCGCAGGATCTCGTCGACGACCTCGAGATGGGTCGCCGTCGGGGTGGCGACCACCCAGGCGTCGACCGCCGAGGGATCCGGAACCTGCGCCACTCGCGCCCAGTCGGCGCCGCCGCCGAGGTCCACGGTGCCGATCCGGTGCCCCGCCCGTCCGTAACACGCGGCGTACTGCGAGCCGATCTTGCCGAGCCCGACGATCACGATCGTCTTCTCAGCCGGCGACACGGGCTTCCCCTCCCCGTGACCGGATGGCGTGACGGGCGGCGGACGTGCCCGCCGCCCGGCCCAGCACGGCGCCCGCCATCAGGCCGGTGCCGCCCGGATAGCCCTGGTCGTAAAGGCCGCCGACGATCACGCCCGCCGCGTAGAGCCCGCTGATCGGTTCGCCGCCTCCGCGCACCTCGGCGTCCGGGGTCACGGACAGCCCGCCGTAGGTGAAGGTCAGTCCGCAGACCACCGGGACGAACAGGAACGGAGGCGTGTCGAGACGCTTCTCCGCCTGGCCGTCGTGCAGCCGCTGGATTTCGGCGGTCAGGTTCGCCGCGTCGATGCCGAGCCGCCGGGCGCCTTCTTCGAGCGAGGAGACGGACACCGACGTCGGGTCGCCGACGTAGCCCTTCGGGAGCGTGCCCGCCGAGACGACCTTGTCGTCGAAGATCTGGAAGGCGACCCTGCCGGGCTGCTCCTGGATCTTCTGGCCCAGCGTGACGTAGGTGAGGTTGCTGTAGCCGCCGGATTCGTCGAAGAACCGGCGCCCTTCCCGGTTGACCACGACGCCCAGGGGAAAGGCGTAGCGGGTGAGGCCGTGGGATTTGTGCATCTGCCCGGGCAGCATGTGGTCGGGCAGGTTGATGCCCTGCGGCGTGGTGTGGCACTTTTCCCAGTTGCCCGCGGTGTCGGCGCCGAAGTCGACGGCCGCCGCCAGCGGGGCGCCTTCGTTGAACGGAACACCGCGAAGCTTCACGTCCCGCCACTCCTCGCCGAGGTGGCGTTCACGCAGCCGGGTGTTCGCCTCGAAGCCGGCCGATGCCAGCACCAGCGCGTCGGCGAGCATCGGGAACGCGGGGCCGGAACCGTGGAGCAGATACCGGCCGCCGTCCGTCTTCTCGAATCCGGTGACCGCGCTGTCGTAGAAGACCGTTCCGCCGAGTTGTTCGAACCGGGCGAAGTTGCGGTCCTGCAGGCTCTGACCGCCCCCGTCGAGGACGATCGGCACGTCACCGGGCAGCGGTGTCGGTCTCGGGGCCCAGCGCTGGCCGAAGTCGCGCATCCAGGTGATCGTGTCCGTCGAACGGCGGATGATCGATTCGATGAGGGCGACGTCCACCTGGTCGCCGGACACCGCCAGCCAATCGGCGAGGTACTGCTCGTCGCCGTACCCGGTCCGGCCGGCCAGGATTTCGTCGACCCGGCCCTTGTCCGCCTCCCGTAACAGGGAGGCGATGAAGGGGCTTCCCGGCCACGAGAACCGCATGGTCCTGGTCAGTGAACTGTTCCCGCCGCGTAAGCGTTCCGGCGCGGCTTCGAGGACGCTGACCGCCGTCGCACCCGCCTGTAGTGCGGCTATTCCCGCGCAGAGGCCCGCATTACCGGCGCCGACGACGACTACTTGCCGCTCATTTTGCCCGTTATCCATCAACAACGCTCCACAAATCCGGTGTTCGCCATTCAGGGACGACCGAGTTCGAACGAGACCGGGCCAAACCGCCGGAGGGCATGGCGAAGGGATATGCCCTCGAACGGCGCGGTGAACCGGTCCGCGAACCGCTGGTCCGCTGCGGAAAACGCAGCGTTCATTCCTCGCGTGTGCTCAGATGTGCGGCGCACGAGGGTCTTTCCTCGGAATCAGCGGATCGACCGCCCCATACGGGCGATGCCGGCGTCATCCGGTCTTCAGTGCGGAGATTTCAGTGGATGCCTTCCGAGATGAACCAGGAGTTTCCGCCGGGTTCACCGTCGCCCTTGACGATGATCGTGCGGATGTCTCTGGTTTGCTCATTTTCTTCGGCCCGGCTTTCCCGGGCCTCCCCAGGTTCGGTCGGCGGTGAGGCCGACTGGGGCCAGCCTGACTTCCTGACCAGCGCAGGGGCAACCTTCGGCTAGTTCGGCCTTGTTCGAAATCGTTCGAGTGGCCCGAACAGCGGTTTCCGGCGCCGCTGAATGGCGGTATCGCGGCTGAGATCGGCTCAGTCAATCTAGAGCGATGATCGTTGATGAGGGGGGCGACGACGGGGAGTCGCCGGCGACGGTTCACCCGCCGGACTCGACGGCTTCACCGGCTGAGTTCACAGCAGCACTGCGTGTATTGAGAACGTGGTCCGGATTGACTTACCGACAGTTGGCCGGACGGGCGAAAGAACTCGGGGGAACACTTCCGGCGAGTACGGTCGCGACCACTCTCGGCCGCACCACCCTTCCCCGCGAATCGTTCGTCGAGACGTTCACGCGCGCGTGCGGACTGAACGACGAAGAGGTACGGCGGTGGCTCGACGCCCGGACCCGGATCGCGATGGGGACTCCGCCGCGGCCCGCCGACGAGACGAAGGCGGAAGCCGTCACACCGCCGCCGGAACCCGACCCGGAGCCGGAACCGCGACCCCGTCGGCGCTGGCGCGCGCCGATGCTCGTGGCCGCGATCGTGAGCCTCGTCCTCGTCGGGACCTTGGGGTATCTGACGCGGTCCTTCGGCGCGTCCTCGAAGGCCAGGGAAACCGCGGCCGTGGTGCCGGGGCTGGACGTGCGGGAAGTGGGCAGCTGGGCGCAGATCCGGCCCGCCCGGTCGCCCGAGTTCTGTCTCGCCGAAGGGCGGGATCGGACCAGGCTGTATTCCGGTGCCGTCGTCGCCCAGCAGATCTGCGGTGGTGACGCGGCGCCGCGCCTGTTCATCGACCCCGTCGGGGAAGAGAACGCCGTGCAGTTCCAGTGGCACCATCCGGAGACCGGCGTCGGCTGCCTCACGGTCGTGAACGAAGGGCTCGGGCACGACCTGATCGAGTCCCGCGACGACTGCGACGACGATGGTATGGACCAGTTGTTCACCATCGCCCCGGCGGATCCGGCGGAGCCGGGACGGTTCGTCATCCGGCCCGTCGGCACCAGCCAGTGTCTGGGCCTGCGTGACCTGGACACCGTCGCGGGTACGGAGGTGGTCCGGGAGCGGTGTTCCGGAGCACCCGACCAGACGTTCCTCATCGATCTGATCCCGCCGCCGTGAGCGCCGGGCCGGGTGGATCTTGAGTGGCGTCTCGGGTCAGGTAGTGAAGGCCTCCTTGCCTACCCTGAGGGTAGTGAAGGAGGCCTTCACTACCCTCAGGGTCGCCGTTTTGTCTCAGGTACACCAGCGATCACAGCAGGCACAGCGGCCGCGCGTGAAGGACCTTCCCTCGGAAGCCCGACCTTCACACCTCGCCGAAGTACATGAAGGCCCCCTTCCTTGCGCCAGGCGCAAGGA